>NZ_VPCW01000025.1:0-34406 GCF_013418015.1 Acinetobacter sp. YH12211 | reverse complement strand
CCTATTTAAGTGATGTGCTGAAAAGGTTGCCGACACATAAAGTGACTCAGATTGAAGAATTGCTACCACACCGCTGGAAACCTGAACCGAATTAAAAAATAGGCATGGGGTTCAGCGGACGCTTACCTTATAGCCAAGCTTTGGTGTCATCTGCCACAGGCGTGCCTTGGGTCACATGCATAATCATGGCATGGGCGATACTGCCTTTAAATGGAATATCAGGCAGTTGATCAAACTTAAAGAACTGTGCATCACGAATTTCTTCTTCCTGTAACTGAATTTCACCGCCTGCATATTCAGCTTTAAAGGCGATCATTAAGTTACTTGGAAAAGGCCACGGCTGGCTGGCAAGATACTGAATATTTTTAAGTTGTACGCCAACTTCTTCAAAAGTTTCACGACGTACTGCTTCTTCGAGTGTTTCACCCACTTCAACAAAGCCTGCGATTAAACCGTAAATGGGCAGTTTATTGCGTGCATTACGCGCCAATAAGACTTCATCTTCACCACGAGTAATCACGGTAATGACACATGGATTTACGCGCGGATATTGGTGATAGCCACAAGCCGGGCAGACCATGGCATATTGAGTCGCATGGACTTCGGTTTTATGACCGCAATGGCTGCAGAATTTGTGGTTGCGACGCCATTCGAGTAACTGAATAGCACGGCTGGCTTGTTCAAACTGTTGGGTGTTCCAGACTTGTAAAAGTTGTCGGATAGGCACCAGTTGAAAGCCTTCAGGAATGGATTCATCTTCAAGCAGATCTCGGGCAATCACTTGATCACCCGAGCTAAAACTTAAATCACTTGCCAACTTTTCCACACGTGGTAATTGGAAGTTTTCATCGACCAAAAGTTGTTGTTGCTGAAAAATATATGCAAGTGAGAGTTCAGTCATTAGGCTACAGTTTTCAATTTTTCACTACTGTCCAATGCTACCTTAAACATGCTTTGTAGAACAGGTTGTTTGTTCTTTAAATTGTCAATCAGCATGTCTGCACTGGCAAGCGTATCTAAGATATTGTTGACTTGTTCAGCAGTTAAGTTTTGTCCTGCTTCGACTTGTGCATGCACAAAATCTGCAGATACTTTCAGTGCTTTTTGACCACTTTCAGCATTCAAGAACAACATTGCCCCTGCAACTTCACGAATTTGCGCTGAAGTATGCTCTAAATCTGCAACACTTTGAGTTTGTAGGTGCTGTGTCAGTGTTTGCGTGATTAAGTCAATCAGTAACTTGGTTTCAGTCAGCAAGGCTTCGTGTGCTTCATCTAAACGATCTAGCGAAATGTTCATGTTATTCACACGTAACTGCAAACGGCTAGAGGTGTGGTGACGTTCAAGCACACCGATTGAGTTCATGGCCGATAAAATCACGTTCATTAATTGCTGGGCAAAGTTTTCATCTTTGAGTAATTCAGGACGGCTTAATGATTCAGCTTGGCGTTGTAAGTCCAAATGCGCTTCATTTAAGTTCAAGACTTTAAACAAGTTTGCTAACTCTGTTAATTTGCCTTGTAATTCCAGCGTTTTTTCAGGACTCATGTTTTGATAGTTGTATTCAATATCATTGCGAATTTGTGTCATTTCTGTGGTGACCAAATCGCTAATGGTATGCATGGTGTCAAAATCTGGACCATATAAATGACGGCTGAATACTTGGAGCTGCATGTCGGTGAGTAAGTCTTCACCAATATTCATTTGACTGCGAATATGTTGAGAAATTTCATCTTCTTGACTAATACACAGGCTCAACACATTCGCAAGATCAGACAAGCTGGCGGTAAAGCTTTCTGGCGTAGCAAAGTATTGACGCATATTGTGCTCAATACTAATAAAAGTACGCAAACGTGGCTCATTCAACAACAAGTTATCAATATGGTTAAAGGCAACGTGTACTAAGCCCCAATATTGCTGACTCGGATGTTGTTCTGCCAAACCTGCCAAATACGTTCCTACCAGTTTAATCGCTTGAAGATCCATGGCAGATTCTTCTTGCTTGAGCAGCCTATGTAATGACAGTTTATATAAGCGATGCACATAAGCCGACTTTTCTAAAGAAGGCACTTGCGGCAATTGGAAACTTGGAGTGATGCAGTCCAATAAAGTTTCAATATGCTGACCTTCTTGAGTCAATGGTTTACCCAATGCCAATTCTAAACGGTTTAAAGTGTCGAGTAGGAATTGTGGAATTTTAACTTCACGTAGGCAAATAAACTCAATATAACGCTTGAGCATGGTGGTGCCTTCGCTAAGTGCAATGACTTCCAGCGTGTTGATATTGCTTGGATTCCCCATAATTTTACGCATCAGCTCTGCTGAGTATTGCGCAATTTTTGCCAAGCTTTCCATATCAATTAAGGCTAAAACCTGAGCACACTGTTCAAACTGATTCAGTGCATCATCAATCCCAAAAGGCAAAGTTTGATCTTCTGCTAAGGTGCTTACTGCGGATTCAACCAGTTTGATAGAATTATCAACCTCATTTTTTATTATCAGTAAGGCAGTTGGATCAAAATGTATAGAGGTTTGGTAAGACATGGATCTGCACCTTTCCTAGTGTTTTATCTGTTTGTTGGTTCTTTGCAAAATACACAAAGTCCTATTTGCTTTAACTATAACTGAACTGGCAAATCTTTAAATACATAAAATTACAAAACTCGTAGATTTTATTTGGCAAAAAAGCAAGGTTTACCGTGTTTTTCTTCAAATTGTTTGACCCAATTCTCATGTGCAGCCAATTCTTCTTCTGATGGCAGAATCACAGCAAGATCAATATCAATACTTAAACGATCACTTTGACGTTGCTGTTCTTCGCTTGCAGACAGAGCATCCATATCAAAGGCGACTTGTCCGCCAGTCATTGCCAAGTAAACATCGGCTAGAATTTCAGCATCTAGTAATGCGCCGTGGAACGTACGGTCACGCGCAGGAATTTCATAGCGTCTGACGAGCGCATCGAGTGAGTTTTTTTGCCCAGGATGCTTACTTTTTGCCATGAGCAGTGAGTCGGTCACTTCGCATACTTCGGACAAATTGCCCAACCCCGCACGACTGAACTCCATATCTAAGAAGTTCATATCGAAGGTGGCGTTATGCGCAATAATTTCTGCACCTTTAAGATATTGATACAGCACATCGGCAATTTCGGCAAACTTGGGTTTGTCTTTTAAGAACTCATCTGAAATACCGTGAATGTTTTCTGATTCACCGACCAGTTTTTCAGGCTGAATATAAATGTGGATGGAACTGCCCGTGAGTTTACGGTTAATCATTTCCAGCGCACCGACTTCAATAATTCGGTCACCATCTTGATAGTAAAAACCTGTGGTTTCAGTATCTAGAATCAATTGGCGTGGACCATGTAAGCTTAGCGTGGCAGGGGTAATCACAATGTGTGGATGATTGGAAAGATCATTTACTGCTGCTGTATCGGCTTCAACGGCATTGATTGCAGTTTCAATTGTTGTTTCTGTTTCTGTTTCTGTGGCTAGGCGTGTGGTTGGCGTCTGCATTATTTCAAGATCGACCTTGACCTGATGATTGTTGTGTACGTCGATTTCTACAGGACGATGCAGCGTACTTGTTTCAATTTCTACATCTTCTTCGATCAAGTCAAAACCGAAAGGATCGTCGAGCAACCAATCAGATTCCGCTTTTTTTTTATCATTTGGGGTAAGCTCGAGCGCAGGGCGAATGTGTTGAGCCGTATTTGTAGTTAAGGTTTTCTGAATTTGATCTGCACCTAAATTGGCAAGCTGATCTGCCATTTCATTGCCTACATGTCCTGCATGACCTTTAATCCAGTGCCATTCAATTTCACGCCCTTGACAGGTGGCATCTAATTTTTGCCAAAGGTCAGGGTTTTTGACATCTTTCCAGTTTTTCTTTTTCCAGCCGTGAATCCACTCGGTAATGCCTTGTTTGACGTAATTGGAGTCAGTCCAAATAATCAGCTTGGCATCCATTGGGCAAAATAAAATGCCTTCAATCGCTGCAGTCAATTCCATACGGTTATTGGTGGTTTGAGCTTCGCCACCATATAATTTATGTTCTTCTTGTTCAGTAACAATATACGCACCCCAGCCACCCAAGCCAGGATTACCACGACAAGCACCATCAACATATAAAGTGATTGTTTGAGACATAAATCAGATCCGCAGGTTGTGCAAAATAAATCAAAATGAAAAGCTATTGTATATCGCAAATTCGGTTTAGACGTGTAAATCCTGTCTATTTTTTAATTTCTTGTAACATTTATAGACGAAACGCGCTAAATTAATGCCTTGTGTCGTTGTCTAGCTCTACTACAATGGCAAGTCTAAAAAATAATTTATATACGAGTTGTTTGGATTTTTTTATGTATAAACCAACCACGCGCATGTGGCAGCCGACTTTACCTTCATTTTTAAAAATTACAGTTTTAGGTTCAGCATTGGCTGCCCTTGGCTTGATGACGGGCTGTAGCTCGACGCAGGGTGCGAGCAAGCCACTCACTTCAAGTCAGGTCGGTTCGGGTTATTTAGATGCCAGTACTTTAGATGGTCTGGAAGATTTACTCTCTGCAACCGATATGCGCGCGGTAGAAGGTGACCGTTTATTAATTTTAAAACACGGTGATGTCTGGAAGCGTATGACCGTTGGTTTCAAAATGGATTTAAACCATTGGAACCCACGTATTGAAGCGCAGCGAGGCTGGTTTATTTCACGTCAACCGTATTTGGATCGTTTAAGTGCGCGTGCGTCACGTTATTTGTATCACACGGTTAAAGAAGCTGAACGTCGTGGTATGCCAACTGAATTGGCGTTGTTACCTGTGATTGAAAGTTCCTATGACCCTGCAGCAACCAGTAGCGCAGCTGCCGCAGGTTTATGGCAGTTCATTCCAAGTACAGGGCGTATTTACGGCTTAAAACAAACTTCGATGTACGATGGTCGCCGAGATGTCGTGGAGTCGACTCGTGCTGCCTATGAGTTTTTGGGCAGTTTGTATAATCAGTTTGGTTCTTGGGAATTGGCATTGGCGGCTTATAACGCAGGCCCGGGTCGTATTCAACAAGCCATTAACCGCAATAAAGCTGCAGGTTTACCAACCGATTATTGGTCTTTAAAACTGCCGCAAGAAACCATGAACTATGTGCCGCGTTTCTTGGCGGTAGCACAAATTATTAAAAGCCCGCATGCTTATGGCGTGTCTTTACCCCCAATTGCCAACCGTCCACACTTCCGTGAAATTAATGTGGGCGCGGTGAATTTAAATGATGTGGCCAATATTACCGGTCTCAGCCGTGCCGAACTGTATTCGCTTAACCCTGGACATCGTGGGGATCGGATTGACACCCAAAGTCCAATGCGTATTTTGATTCCTGCAGATTTAAGCCCAACAGTCGATGCACGATTGAAAAAACTACAAGGTGGTGGCGGTTTATGGGCAAGCAATAGCAGCAACACACCATCGTTTTCATCTTCTGGTGTGACCATTACACCATCTAAATCTGAGCCACCTGCGTTAACGACCAGTACAACAACCAGAACGACTATAGGCAAGCCTGCTGCCTCTACGGCAGTCACAACTACCACTACACCAAGCACAGCATCGACTACAGCCAGTGTTTCAAAACCAGCAACGACTACGCCTACACGTTTGTCACGTACGCCACAAGGTTCGGACGCTTTGGCAGCATTTGCTGCGGGTAGCGATATTCCAAGTGCGCCGCGAATTCCTGTTGCTGTTACACCTGCTGCCAATATTCAGCCTGTGCGGATTGAACCACCAATTTCCAATACTGAGCGTGAGCAAATTCTTGCAGCAGTGCAGGCAGAAGGTAGCAATAAAACTGTAGAAGAAGTGTTGCAGCCTGTGGCTTCTAAAGCAGAACAAGAACAACTTGTGGCTGAGTTAAAACAAATTGCGCCTCAAGGCACTGAAATTGTTGATCCATACGATGGAAAAATTAAGCTGACCGCTATTCAAACCAGTCTGTCTGTTGCAGAGCAGCAAGGTAAAGAATTAACCAAAGGTTTTGCTTACCCGAAAAGTGTGGCAGAAAATACGCGCCTAGATTCAGAAGAAGCAAAGCGTAACCAAGGTAAGAATTATGTGCGTACGGAGTCTGAAGTGGTGGTCGTACCACCAAAAGGCAAACGTACCACGTACACCGTGTTAGCGGGGGACACCTTGGCCAGTATTGCCATGAAAAATGGCTTGAACTGGCGTGATATTGCCAAGTGGAACCAAATTGCTCCAGATGCAACTTTGTATGTGGGCACCAGTATTTATTTATACGACGCCAAGCCACAAGTACAGGCAGAGCCTGCTAAGCCAAAAACCATGCCTGAGCAATACGTGGTGCAAGCCAATGATACCTTAACAGGTGTCGCCAGTCAGTTTGGTTTAACTGTAAAACAATTGGCAGATTTTAATAACTTAAGCACCACCAGTGGCTTATTTGTAGGGCAGCGTCTAAGTTTAAAAGAAACGGCTGCATCTAAAGCCAAAGCAGAAGCCGACAAAAAAGCCGCAGAACAGGCTGCAAAAATCGCAACCAAAACTTACGTAGTGAAGCGTGGCGAATACTTAAAACTGATTGCAGACCGTTATGCCTTGTCAAATCAGGAATTGGCTGATTTAACTCCAGGTTTAAACGCGAACAGTAGCTTATTGGTTGGGCAACGCATTAATGTGCCTGTAAATGAAGTGACTGCACAAAAAACGGAAGCGAGCAAAGCTGAAGCCAGTAAGTCAGAAACAAAAGCAGCAGAGCCAAACTATCCGACTGAAAACTACCAAGTACAGCGTGGTGATACTTTATCGAGCATTGCCAACCAAGCCAAAATTTCTTTGGCAGAGCTCGCCAGTTTAAATAATATAAGCACGCAAAGCGGTGTGCGCATTGGTCAAACCCTCAAAGTGCCTGCAGGTGTCAATGTGCCTGAGCGTTATACGGTACAACGTGGCGATACCTTATCGGCGATTTCGACAAAATATAATCTCAGCCAAGACTATATTGCAGACTTAAACAATCTAAGCCGTAACAGTGGTTTAAGAGCAGGACAAATTCTTAAACTCACGGGTGATGTTCCTGAGAAAAAAGCCCAAGTTGAAGCTGTGGCTGAAACCACCAATGATATTCACGTGGTCAAAGCAGGGGAAACTTTAAGCAGTATTGCGCGCCAATATAAATTGCAATTGAATTATTTGGCAGAGCTGAATGACCTTTCACGTACTGCCAATGTCCGCATTGGACAACGCTTAAAAGTCGATGCCAGCGCTGCAAAAAATGAAGTAAAAACAGAGGTCGTAAGTGCTGCGAAAAGCAGCAGTAGTAAAGCCACCGAAACTTATACCGTTAAAAGTGGTGAGTCTTTAAATTCGATTGCCAGCCGTGTGGGTGTGTCGGTTGCAGAATTGGCGAGTTTAAATAACTTAACGCCACGTTCAGGTTTACGCATTGGACAAAATATTCAAGTTCCCAAAACCGTAACTGAATATAAAGTGAAACGTGGGGATACGCTGATTGGCTTATCCAGTCGTTATGGCATCGACACCAAAGCATTGGCAGATTTAAATGATATGCAGCCAAATACTCAATTGCGTATTGGCGATGTGATTAAAGTCCCGAATCTGTAAAGTTTAATCCTGAGGATGTCATGTTTTGACGGCATCCTCAGGAATACTGCACAAGGAGCTGTGTGCATGTCATTTGCCATAAAAAAGACACATCAATATCTGGGCTGTATTTTAGGTTGTGTGGTCTTGCCGCAGTTTGGATGGGCTGCGTTACAAACCACGCCCTATATTGCCGTACATAGCCAGCCTCAGTATGTGGGGCGCTCGGCTATGCCTTATGCCAACCCGCAAGCGCCCAAAGGTGGCGATTTAATTCGTGCCAGTAATGGCACTTTTGATAATTTAAATGACATGAATGGCAAGGGCAGCTCAACCGATGGGGTGAGTTTTATATTCGATTCACTCATGAGCAGTTCTTTAGATGAGCCGGGGGTGATGTATCCCTTATTGGCAGAAAAAGTCAGCTATGACCCCAAGCAAACTGCATTTGTCATTTTTCATTTAAATCCTAAAGCTAAATTTAGTGATGGCAGCCCAGTTACAGCAGATGATGTGAAATTCAGTTTTGATGCTTTTCAGACCAAGTCTAATCCAGGTTTGCAAATGTATTTATCCGATTTAGATAAAACCACGGTCTTGTCTAAGCATCAGGTTAAAGTCAGTTTTAAATCCACTAACAATGCAGAAATGCCGCTGATTTTGTCGCAAATGCCAATCTATTCTAAAAAAGACTGGCAAAAGCGTGACTTTACCCGCATCACACTAGAACCGATTTTAGGTTCAGGGCCGTATCTTATTGAGCGGATTGATGCAGGGCGCAGCATTACTTATAAGCGTAATCCAAATTATTGGGGCAAAGATTTACCCGTAAATAAAGGGCGCTATAATTTTGACCGCCTGAAGTATGTTTATTATCGCAATCTGGATATTGCCTTCGAAGGGTTTAAGTCGGGGCAATACACGTTGCATGAAGAATATACCGCACGAAAATGGGTCACTGAATATCGTTTTCCTGCTGTGAATGCGGGCATGGTGGTCAAGCATAAATTTCAGCACCAAAACCCAATTCCGACCCAAAGTTTTGTTTTTAATACCCGCAGACATGCGTTTCAGGATATTCGTTTTAGGCAGGCTTTAACCTACGCTTATGATTTTGAATGGCAAAACAAAGCCTTGTTCTATGGGCAATATCGCCGTTTGCAAAGTTATTTTTCTAACAGTGAATTAGAAGCCAAAGGCACACCTTCAGCCGCAGAATTGTCTGTTTTAAAACCCTATTTGGCCAAGCTGCATCCTATTCAACGCCAAGGCGTATTGCAAAATTGGCAGTATCCTGTGACTGATGCCAGTGGCTTTAACCGTAACGGCTTGCTTAAAGCCCGTGAATTGCTTTTGAAAGCGGGTTATCGTTTTCAGCAAGGTAAATTGGTCGATGCCAAAGGCAAAGCCATTCAAATTGAATTTTTAATTCATCAGGATGGTTTGCAACGCACATTAGTGCCTTTTGTGCGCAATATGAAACGTCTGGGCGTTACGGTAAATATTCGGCATGTCGATGTGCCGCAATATATTGAACGCATGCGCCGTGCCGATTTTGATATGACCACCAGTGTCATGCCGCAATCTTTAAGTCCAGGCAATGAGCAAGCACAGCTTTGGAGTAGTGCTGCCGCAGATCAACCAGGAAACTATAATTACGCAGGCATTAAAAACCCAGTAATTGATGAAGTGGTACAACAGTTGATTCGTGCGCCTAATCGTGAACAATTGATTGTGCGTACCAAAGTTTTGGATCGTTTATTGCGTGCGGGGTATTATCAAATTCCAACCTATGGCAAAGGTGAAAACTGGTATGCCTATTGGAATATGTATCGTCAGCCCGCCATCAAACCTAAACTATCGGCAGGAATTGATTATTGGTGGAGTGATGCTGCCCAAGCCAAGAAAGTTGCACATTATTTACGTCAACAATAACGATTTTAAAACTCAAGCATGACAGTGTTTGCGATAAACCAGAACATTGCCAAAAGGTAAGTACATGGGCACATACATACTCAAAAGATTGCTCCTGATTATTCCAACCTTGTTTTTCATTTTATTGATTAACTTTGTGGTGATTCAAATTGCACCGGGCGGTCCAGTCGAACAGGCGATTCAGCAAGCCGAAGCCTTTCAGGGCATGGGGGCGACAGGCGGTGAAACTGCTGCAACCTCCAATAGCAGCAATTATCAAGGTGCTAAAGGTTTAAGTGATGAAATGGTCGCAAAAATCGAAGCGCAATATGGATTCGATAAACCTGCACATGAACGCTTTTGGCAAATGCTCACCAGCTATGTGCAGTTCGATTTTGGCACCAGCTTTTTTAAAGATAAACCTGTGACCCAATTGTTATGGGAAAAATTACCTGTATCGCTATCTTTAGGTTTATGGAGCACCTTGCTGATTTATTTAATTTCTATTCCTTTAGGCATTAAAAAAGCCCGTCAGCATGGCTTGTTGTTTGATAAAGCCACTTCTATTTTGTTGGCGATTGGCTATGCCATTCCTGCGTTTGCCTTTGCTATTTTACTGATTGTATTTTTTGCAGGCGGTTCATATTTTCAGTGGTTTCCTTTACAGGGTTTGGTGTCTGAAAACTTTGCTCAATTGAGTCTGTGGGGAAAAATCACCGATTATTTTTGGCACATGACTTTGCCTTTATTGGCGATGGTGATTGGTGGTTTTGCAGGGCTGACCTATCTGACCAAATATTCATTTATGGAAGAATTAAACAAACAATATGTGTTGGCGGCACGTTCTAAAGGTCTTACTGAATCGCGTGTGTTATATGGGCATGTGTTTCGTAATGCCATGCTGATTGTGATTGCAGGTTTACCCGAAGCGTTGGTGAGTATTTTCTTTGTTGGGAATTTATTCATCGAAATTATTTTTAATTTAGATGGATTAGGCCTGCTTGGTTTTGAGGCGATTGTACAGCGTGATTATCCTGTAATTTTTGGCACTTTGTTTATTTTTACCTTATTGGGCTTAATTCTACGCTTAATCAGCGATGTGTTATATCAGGTGATTGACCCACGTATTAGTTTTGAATCGCGAGGGGCAAAATAATGTCACCGATCATGCAGGCGCGTGTGCAGCGTTTTAAACAGAATAAATTGGGTTTGGGTTGTTTCATTGTCTTTATCATTATTTTTGTGTTGTCTTTGGCGGCAGAACTGATTGCCAATGATAAACCGTTATTGGTCAAATATGAGCAATCTTTATATCTGCCAGTGTTCAAGGCTTATCCTGAAACGACCTTTGGCGGTGTATTTGAAACCGAAGCAGATTATAAAGACCCAGTGGTGCAACAACTGATTGCAGACCGAGGATGGGCAGTTTGGCCGCTCATTGAGTTTTCTTACCAGACCCCGAATTTAGATTTGGCCGTTCCTGTACCTTCTGCACCAACTGCACAAAATTGGCTAGGTACAGATGACCAAGGGCGCGATGTGTTGGCGCGAATTTTATATGGCTTGCGTGTATCGTTGTTATTTGGCTTTGCATTGACTTTTGCATCGGCAGCTTTGGGCATTTTGGTCGGGGCAATTCAGGGCTACTATGGCGGCTGGGTCGATTTAATTGGTCAGCGCGTTTTAGAGGTGTGGGGTGGTTTACCGATGCTGTTCATGGTGATGATTTTGGTCAGCATGTTTACCCCAAGTGTGTATTGGCTATTTGTGATTATGCTGTTATTTGGCTGGACGACACTGGTCGGCTTGGTTCGAGCAGAATTTTTACGCGCCCGAAATTTTGACTATGTCCGTGCAGCGCGAAGTTTAGGCGTAACCGATCGTACCATTATGTTTCGGCATATTTTACCCAATGCCATGAGTTCGAGTTTGTCGCAGTTGCCATTTATGCTAACCGCCAATATTACAGCTTTAACCGCACTGGATTTTTTAGGTTACGGCTTATCGCCCGATGCAGCATCTTTAGGGGAGTTGTTGTTACAAGGTAAAAATAATTTAAATGCACCGTGGTTGGCATTGTCAGGCTTTTTTACCTTAGCAATTGTGCTGTCCTTGTTAATTTATATTGGGGAGGCGACCCGTGATGCATTCGATCCAAGACGTTAATTCTTCAACTGCATCACAGCCTGCAGTATTGCTAACAGTCAGTCATCTGCGTATTCAGCAGCAACAGGTTTTATTGCACGATTTAAACTTTGAGCTGCATGCAGGCGAAACCATTGCTTTGGTTGGTGAAAGTGGTTCTGGAAAATCTATTAGTAGTTTGGCATTGCTGGGTTTATTGCCCGAACATTTACAGGTGCAAGGTCAGGCAGTCTTTGCAGAACAAGATTTACTTCGCCTTAAACCGCAACAATTGCGACAAGTTCGTGGTCAAAAAATTGCCATGATTTTTCAGGAACCAATGACGGCTTTAAATCCGTTGCATCGAGTGGAAAAAATTATTGGTGAAAGTTTATTACTCCAAGGTTGGAGCAAAGAAAAAACGCGTGCTCGGGTGCTGCAATTACTTGCAGATGTCGGCATTCCACAGCCTGAAGAAAAACTAAAGCGTTATCCACATGAATTATCTGGGGGGCAACGTCAGCGAGTGATGATCGCAATGGCGTTGGCACTCGATCCCGATATTTTAATTGCTGATGAACCAACTACGGCTTTAGATGTGACTTTGCAGGCGCAGATTTTGGATTTATTAAAAAGCCTGCAAGTGCGTCGTAATATGGCCATGATTTTGATCAGCCACGATTTGAATTTAGTCAAACACTATGCAGATCGGGTAATTGTAATGAATCAGGGGCGGGTCGAAGAACAGGGCAGTGTGGCAGATATTTTTAATAGACCGCAGCAAGCCTATACCCAAAACTTGTTGAATCATGATTTTGGTGAAGCTTTGCAGGTTGATGAGTTGCCGACCATTTTGGAGTTGGAGCAGGTTGCTGTGAAATTCCCGATTAAACAAGGCTTGCTGAATCGGGTTAAAGATTATGTGGTTGCGGTTGAGCCGTTAAGCTTGCAACTTACGCAAGGTCAATCTATTGGTATTGTCGGTGAAAGTGGTTCGGGTAAAAGTTCATTGGCACTTGCAATTGCACGATTGATTGAAAGTGAGGGAAAAATTGAACTACTTGGGCAAGATCTGAATCAACTGAATGAACGCCAATTGCGTCCCTTACGTCAGCAGTTTCAAATTGTATTTCAAGACCCGTTTAGCAGCTTAAATCCACGTTTAAATGTGGAGCAAACCATTGGTGAGGGTTTGGCATTGCAACAATTGTCCAAGCCTGAAATCATCCAGCGCATTGATGAAGCTCTAAGCAAAGTGGAATTGCCTGTGAGTTTTAAACAACGCTATCCGCATGAATTGTCGGGTGGGCAACGTCAACGGATTGCATTAGCACGCGCGTTGGTGCTGCGTCCTAAACTGTTAATTATGGATGAGCCGACTTCTGCCTTAGACCGTACCACGCAACGTGCTGTCGTGCAGCTGTTACGCCGTTTGCAGCAGCAAGAACAGATGAGCTATTTGTTTATTAGCCACGATTTGCAAGTGGTGAAAGCACTGTGTCAAAAAGTGTTGGTGCTGCATCAAGCGAAAGTCATGGAATTTCAAGATACTGTACAGTTATTTAGCCATCCGCAAACAGAATATACCCGTCAATTGATTGCTGCCAGTGAGTATTAAACCTTCAATATTTTTAAACAGCTATTTCGGCTGGCTGACTTGTTTTACCATTTTGACAATAAGATTTGTCAAAATGGCATTGACCTGTTCCGAAAAATCTTTAGAGTAAAAAAGACCAATAAAACACAATACGGAACAGTGTATGAGCCATCTTGCCGAAACAATTCAGATTCGTAATACCATGTTTAAAAATCGCATCATTAAAGGCGCGATGAGTGAGGCGCTTGCCAACACGGCAGGGCAGCCGAATAGCCTGCATTTAGGTCTATATGAAGCATGGGCAAAAGGTGGTTTGGGCTGTGCCATCACTGGCAACGTAATGGTCGATTTACGTGCCAAAAATGAACCGGGTGTTGTGGGAATTGAATCAGACCGAGATATAGAAAAGCTCAAACAGTGGGCAGAAGTTGGTAAACGTTATGGTATGGTGCAATTGGTACAGTTGTCACATCCTGGGCGGCAATGTCCGAAAGGTTTGAATAAAGAAACGGTTGCACCTTCGGCTGTGCCTTTTAGTCCAAGTTTAGCTTTGAGTTTTGGTACACCACGTGAACTACATGAAGATGAAATCCTCGATATTATTCAGCGTTTTGCCAAAGCTGCACAGATTTGTGAGCAAGCGGGCTTTGAAGGGATTCAACTGCATGGTGCGCATGGCTATTTGATCAGCCAGTTTTTATCGCCACTGACCAATAAACGCCAAGACCAATGGGGCGGCAATATTGAAAACCGTATGCGCTTTTTGATGCAAATTTATCAAGCGGTACGTGCAGCGACCTCAGACAATTTTATTGTATCAGTCAAACTAAACTCTGCAGATTTTCAACGTGGCGGCATCACTGAAGAAGAAGTGATTAGCGTGTTTACAGCCATGGATGAAGCAGGTATAGATATGATTGAAATTTCAGGTGGTACTTATGAAGCACCCGCGATGGCAGGCTCTAAAGCTGATAAATGTAAACCAAGTACCATTGCCCGTGAAGCCTATTTTTTATCTTTTGCGGAATTGATTCGCAGTCAGGTGAAATGCCACTTAATGGTGACAGGTGGTTTTAGAACGGTAGTTGCCATGAATGCTGCTTTGGACAGTGGTGCATGTGACTTTATTGGGATCGCCCGACCATTTGCGGTAGAAACCGATTTAGCCAACCGTTTGTTGGCGGGTCAAGATGTACGTTACGGGGTCGATAAAATTAAAACTGGTATCCCGATGATTGATAAAATGGCAATTATGGAAATTATTTGGTATGCCGCGCAGTTCAAAGCAATTGCACAAGGCAAGCGTCCAAACCCAAAACTCTCGCCTTTAAAAGTCTTTTTCAAATATTTAAAAGGCAATTTAACTGCGGTGATTAAAGGACAGGTCAACTCACGTAAATCAGCTTGATTCGTATTTTTCAAACCTCAGTGGACGGATTCAAAGCTTAAACTATGGTTTTTGAATCAGTCCGCACAGATTGAAATATAAAACTAATGCGTTAGATAGCAAAAAGCCCAAGTCATATTGATTGGGCTTTTTGTTGAGATGTAAACATCTCGAATATGGCGTCCCTACGGGGATTCGAACCCCGGTTACCGCCGTGAAAGGGCGAGTATCTTCTTTATCAAATTAATTGTAAATATTTGTAAATTTATACCAAAGAAGGTAAACATTTTAAGACCTCATGTAAATTTTCAGGTGCTAAATGAGCGTAACGCTGGGTAATGCGCGTGTCAGAATGACCCAATAATGTTGAAACGTGATAGATCGGAACGCCTTGCTTTACCAAAAAACTTGCAAATGTGTGTCTTAAATCGTGGATTCTTAAATGACCTAGGTCAGCACGTTGTGCAGCACATTGAAAACCACGCCTGAAACTTTTTATATGATTGTTGGTTTTGGGATTGTAAAAAACATATTTGCGATGTGTTTTAAGCCGAATGAGCGCATCGAAAGAAGTATCATTAATAGGCTTGTAAACAGTCTTTTTATTCTTAGACAGTGAATTACGGATAATAAGAAAACGGTCATTGATAGACACGTTATCCCATGTAAGTGTTGTAAGTTCAGAAGCACGGCAACCAGTATTGAGCGCAAGCAAGATAAAATCATGTAATAGATAATTGTTGTAACGCTTTGCAGCAAATAATAGCTTCTGGCATTCAGTAGCATTTAAAAACTTCGGAATATAATCATCTTCAAATAAGCGAAAGCCATTAAATACATTTTTAAAAGTGACGTTTTTATGTTTCAGGTAATAATTAAAAGCAGACTTAATAAGATTTAATTCACGGTTAATAGTGCTATTTTTTACTCCTTGTAATTTTCTATAAGCACAATATTCATTAATTAATTCTATTGAGACTTCATCAAATTGATAAAACCATTCTAGGTGCATGATTTTATCTGAATAAGTATATTTAGAATCAAAAAGCCCATTGCGAGCGTAAAACTCAACTATTTCTCTAACATTCATAAATACAACTACTTATTTATAGTGGGAGTTAAAATCTATCAGTTCGCGCCCATGCGGGACGCTCTAAAACTCCCGCAACAATGCTAAAGGGAGCTTGTAATCAAAGAGTAGGGGCGCGCATAATTCGCTATGCGTCAGTTCGGGCGCACTCCGCGCCCTCTGCAATTAATTGAAATTTAAATAAATTTTAAAATATACCAATCGTTATAAAATATTTTACCAAGTGTTAAAAAATATTTTACCAAGTGTTAGAAAATATTTTACCAAGTGTTAAAAAATAATATTATGCGGTCAAATATCGATTATGTAATGTACTAAAATACGATACAGTACAGTACACAATAGACTGCTGGGATTGTTTGAAAATAAGATATATCATGAGAAAAAATAATCTTGGATTTCAGCATGTTTGATTGCTCTATAAATAAATATGTTTTTTGGATGGGTTTCCTTATTGGTGGTTTCATATTTACAGGCATAACGGCATACATCCAATACATAATTTTAGGAAAAGAAATGTTTAAGCTTCTGAAAAAGAAAGATGAAAAACAAGAAAGAAAAGAGCCAAAACTCTAAATAAGCCCCATCTCTTTAGCTTGTTGAAACTTCGCCAATTCATCGGGCGTTAATTGAACCTGCTGAACAGTTTGTTCAGCAGCTTGTGAATAACCTTGCGTAATACTGTCTTGAATAACCATTCCATTATTTACATTCCTGTAAGGGTTGAAAGGACGATCACCAGCCATGACACGCTTGCAAAGGTCTTTTGGTGCGTCGTGTAAAATTGTGCCTTGTGTGTCATATGGTGTACCGTTTAGACAACCTGAAAAAACTTGATAAGCTGTGACTGGGGGAGCTTGCATATAAGAATAATCAAAAGGGTCACTCGGTTTGTATTGTGAAACAATTTGATAAATGCTGTTTTGTGTGTGTGCTAAGTTTTGAGCGTTTTGCTTTGTTGGGTCTTTTAAATCTCTATACTGTTCAAGTGTTAGCCCTAGACTTTCGGCATCGAGCTTATCAAGTTGATCACGTTGATTATCTGATAAAGAAACTTCAACAGCTTCAGGATATATATTTTCAGATTGAACCGTTTGTTCTTTTTTTGGAATCAAGCCAAAAAAACCTGTTTCAGATGCTTTACTGTAACCCAGCGCAAAAATTGCAATTGGTATTGCAAAAAAAGCCATATAAAGCAAAGGCACACGCTTTTGTATGTTATGCACGTTTGAAGATACATAATATTTGTATAGGTTTTTTGGATAGCGAAAACGCTTAACAGACAGAGCTTGTTTGCGTGTAGCGTTTGCGAAATACGTTTGTACTTCTGCAAATTCATAAATCATGGCAACGTCAAGCCCCCACAATCTACGCATTACATAGTGAACAGAACAAGCAGCCCGCACATGCTCATTTAATAATTTTGGATTTTGGGTAATTAAATAAATATCAAAGCCGAAATGACCATGAAGCGTTAGAGAGTATCCAATATCTAAAATTTGTTCTTTGCGTTTTTTTTCTGCATCGGTGCGAGCAGGTGGGAGCAAATCTTTTGCAGAAAATGCGGGATGTTCGTGTGCTTCATCATAGAAAACAATAGACCCATCGGGCAGATCACGCCAGTCGAATGGGTCATCTACAGTGGAATGAATGGAAAGTACACCAGGATAATTAATGCCGATGATGTTAGTGTAAATGCGTCTATTCGGATGCTTTCTTGATAATTGATCAATTAAAGACATGCAGTAGAGGCTTTTGCCTGTTCTTGGTGGTGCTGATATAAGTGTTTGCATATTTGCTTAGGCTTCGCACAACTTGCGGGCGTCGTCGTCGAAACTCCTCCTCCTTCCTTAGTTATGCTTTGCCTAGCGCCAATTTTGACGACTTAATAAATGCAGCCGTACCGATTGCAGACATGATAACAGACAAAGCTTGTGGAATCTTTAAGATGCCCATAATGCCGACTATATCGGCTGGAACATTGTTATATAAACCGAGCATGGAATTTTGAGCTTGCATCACTAGATCATTAATAAATGTGTACGAGATAAAGGCTAAACCCGCACCAAGTAGCAACTTGGCAACAAGTGAAGAAGCAAAAGCAGCAAGAATAGCAATTAGTAACTGTGGCATTATGATTTACTCGTAATGATATATGCAGCGTATAAATACGAAGCAATTAGAATAAGAGTTCCAAAAATAGCAAGTTTGTCGCACCACATCGAAAAGCTGAAAGACTTAGAAAAAGTTTTTCCAGTGAATAATTGGAACGAAAGTGTGCGATCAGCAGGACAAGAAGCAGAACCGCCAAAAATGTTAGTTTTCAAGTCTTGAGGTGTAATAGCTTTTTCAGGTACAGCATCATTACCGAAAGGATTATCACCGCCTGAGCCGTTAGAACCATCCTCGCCACCAGTTAGCCAATCTTTTAAATCAGAGAGTAGAGAGTTATTTTCATCAAGTTTTTGGTTTGTTTCTGTTAAGTCTGTACCCTCACCATTACCAGTACCGCCATCATCACCGCCATCTTGATCCATTTTTCCTAAAATGGCATCGAGTTTGCTACTTATAACAGCAGTAAGATTTTTCATAATGTTTTCTAAACGATCAAGATTGATTGTCGTTGTTGTCGTTGTATTGGTAGTGGTATTTGTTGTTGTGTTGTTAATAGTGTTTCCACCGCTATCTGTTGAGCTTGTTGTAGTGCTTTGGCTTGAAGATGTACTTGTGCTTTGACTTGTAGAAGTGTTTTCTTTTGGCGTGTTAGGGTCAGCAGGGTCAGGAGTTGCAGGATCAGGAGTTGGATTATTTGGGTCAGGTGTTTTTGGTGGTGGTGTTGTTCCACAGTCTTGACCTGTGGAAATAGCTGAACAAGTCATACCAGGTTCAAAATCAACATCTACGCAAGCACGTAAACGATATTGGCAACCCTGAACACAGACATAACTTTGTGAATTAGTTGATACTTTTAAATCTTTTTGTGTAGCTGATGGGCATGTTGAGGGTATGATGTATCTATAAATATAAGTTTCTTGTATATTGGCGTTGCCTCCGTTCTTGACTTGACAATAACCTACAATTGAACCGACACCAGAAGTAGGATAATAGCCTGAATAAGTTGTATTACCATTATTTTGGGAAATAAAAGCATTACAAGCGGCTTGTGGTGAACTAAATGTTTGTCCGGGTGACCAGCCATAGTATTCAGCAGCAAATGCTGATGTAGAAAATAGAAATAAAAAAACTAAATATTTAAACGCTTTCATAAAACCCCCAAATATTTAATTCTTATTTCAAAAGACGATAAAAAGCCAAGAAAAGAACAGCTAAAACAATCCAGTTAAGGTCACTTTCTGTCATTTTCTTGGCTCCAAAATTAACGACCGAAGAAGCCGATAACCTTTTTAGCACCGTAAATTACAACTACGATACCCAATGCCCAGAGCGCACCTGTTTCAATGTTCGATTCTGCATCTGCACCAGTTAAAGCAGTTGATACATCAAGAGCATGAGCATTGCCCGACATAAGCGCAGTTGAAGCAACAGCACCTAAGCCGTAAGTAGCAATGTTTTTACGATTTAATACCGCAAAGCGGTTTTGTTGTGTCTTTTGCATGACATTTCTCCAGTTAAAAAAAGCGCATTATTTTTTTAACGACAAAGACAAGCGCAAAAATCCCTATCGCCCACTGTAGGATGACATCACGATCAGCCCCAGTTAATTCAGGCAAAAAGCTAGCTTCTTGCCATTCAGTACATACTTGTGCAACGCCTTGCTGTGGTGGAGTTAAGGTTTTGCACTCGTATGACATTCTTAAAATCCTTAACCTTTACAGGTTTTTTCGTGTAAATCTTTTTGCTGTGCATAGAAAAATATGCAGTAGCATTTAGAACATTCCCAAGAGCCGTAAATGGCATTAATCATTTTTGGGGCACTGGAGAAACGTCATGCACAATGGTCATTTGTTTATTACCATTCGTGACGATTTCCATTGAAATGTTGGAATTAAGCGGAAAAGGCAAATCCTGAATCTTTTTAATATTGTCAGCCGTGCCCCACTTGTATTCCACAGTGGCAGATCCAAAGCCCGAATCACCCAGATCAGTCATCACATAAATTTTTGTGAAGTTATGAAGAACACCATCAACAGTGTTGTTGTAGCATTTCGCACCAGTAATAACGGCAGTAGTAGTAAAGCGCATAGTTAATATTCCTAAATAGCCTAAGTGATATTCCTAACCTATGCAGGCAACGCAGTAGGGGGAAGTGACGATGTAAAATCTATGAGTAAGGGTTTTAGCCGTTTAGGAAACTCATCCTTTTCAGGCATCAAGATATCCAAGACTTTTGAATCATCTTCATAGAATTTACGGAAAGCGTTTAAGTATTTGCCAAATTGATGCTTGGTAATTTCGATAGCTTTTTCCCAAGTGATTTCGGCTTTTTTCTCCAGCATTTCAAACTTGATGGCCTTAGATTGATCATCAAAGACGTGAAAACACGGATAAGATGCAAGAAAGTGTTCAGATGCATTGAGCAGGGCATCTAAAGGGATGTGATAAGAACGAGATTTAAACTCGACTTCTACACGTGTCCAAAGGCTGTTTTGATCGCCTAGCTGTTTTCCTTTTTCGTAGACACGGCAGAACTTGGAACTTGTACGTTTTCCGATGTAGGCTGTCCGACCAGTGCCGTCAGGACGTTTCCAACATCCATCAGTGCGAAAAGCAGGAGGGCGACCGCCACAAGTAAAGCCACCAATAGTGTCTTGTTCATCGGCCCAATCAGGGGAAACGAGAGAACCGTCAAGATCATCAAAAGCGTAATCAATACGAGTAATTTTTGGGCGATGTGCATAGAGTGAAAGCCAAGCGTGTAAATCTTCTTCCCAACCATAACGGCCAGCTGTGCAACCTTGACCAGAGATAGACAGCATAATTGTGTTGTTTTGACCACCTACACAGATGAAACCGCACTCATTTTCGAGTTGATACGCTTCATCATAGTAATTGATGCCCTTGACCATTTTCTTTTCGATACCAAAACCGAAAATATCTTTAAGGACAGCTTCTAAGGCATATACACAATAGGTATCAGGGTTTTCGGTTAATTTAGTGGTAACTGAATTTAAGAACGTGTCTTTATGCATGGTTATGTTTAACCAATCAATTACGGCAACTTCTCCAGTAGCAGGACGACGGATTAAAACGGGTTTAGGGCCATCTTCAGTAAGTACCATTACGGTGTGTTGTAACGGGTAATCTTTATAGGCTTTTTCTAGGCTGTGCATGGATTCGCTGCGGGACTTTTCCCCCGTGTTACTACGGGGGGAAACATCGCTAAAAAGTGATACCCACAGTGGAGATGTGGATAAAGGGTTAAGTGTTTGATTAGCCTTGTAATTAGTCATCATAGCCATAGCCCCCGTTGAACTCGATGCATTCACGGTTATGTATATCTAGGTCATAAGTTAATGCAGACACTACTGGAGAGCATTGACCTAGATCATTTAAAAAGTTTTCAATATAAAAAAGGACTGAAACAGAATGAGGGCAAGGAATACCGTCCATGATTGAAGCTTGTCCGTCCGAGTGGACTTTGCGAGCGATAGTTTCAAATGCTTCTAATTCAGTCATTTTTTATACTCAATTAAAATTATTGTTAATAATCTTTGAAGTAGCAGACCAATGAGCTTTTGAAAGTTTTGCAGCGAGTTCATCAACTTCGAAGTAATCAAAAAGACCGAGAGCAGAATAGGCTTTAATTGCTCCATAAACATGATCTTGAATTAAATCAATAATGGCAAAATGCGGGCCTTCGTAGTTTTCAATCTGTGCAATCTGATCTAAAACGTACTGCTTAGCCCCAGCAGGGTTATTGTTGTATTCACTCATGACTTGCCCCTTTATTTTGTTTACTTCACAAATTTGTAAAGTTCTGAACAAAAAAAACTATACAATTATGTGAAGTCAATCTAGTTCACAAATATGTAAAAGACAAGGGGGCATAAATGCTTAAAGACTTGATCGAAATGTGTAAAGACAGAATAGGAAGCTATGAAAATCTATCTAGCAGATTAGATATTGCACCGACAGTTATATCAGATTGGAAAGCAGGAAGAAGAAAGCCAACGCCTTACCACGTATGCCAAATGGCTGAAATTGCGAGGTTAAATGTAGCTGAAACACTATTTATTGTTATGCAAGAGTTAGACAAAGAACATGCTAAATCTTGGGAAATATGGCGTCCCTACGGGGATTCGAACCCCGGTTACCGCCGTGAAAGGGCGATGTCCTAGGCCTCTAGACGATAGGGACAAATAGAAGTTTATATTTTTAAACCATGTAACAACCAATGCAGTTGTTGAGAATATGGCGTCCCTACGGGGATTCGAACCCCGGTTACCGCCGTGAAAGGGCGATGTCCTAGGCCTCTAGACGATAGGGACTTAAAAAAATATCTACTTCTGAAATTGGCGTCCCTACGGGGATTCGAACCCCGGTTACCGCCGTGAAAGGGCGATGTCCTAGGCCTCTAGACGATAGGGACGTTTCAGAGGTGGGCGTATAATAGGGCGTATAAGGGGGGGTGTCAAACGCTTTTCTGCAATAATTCTGAAAAAAATGTTCAACTGAATAAAATTAAAACTATTCTGCTGTCGTGATACGTTTGAAGCGGTAAAAATCATGCTTTTCAAGTTATTTTTAAATGGACACATTTATTAGAGCAGCATGATTTTCTTTGTATTTTGCAGTATTCATTGCTAATCAACACAACTCAAAAAACAAGGCAATCCGAAGATCGCCCCTATTGTTTTACATCATCGCTAAAAAAGCATTATGATTTTTTGTGATAAATCATGTAATAACTGAGATAGCACAACACAATAAAAATCATACAGCCAATAAAACCTGCCAGCATTTCAGGGTCAAACACCATACTTAAGCAAGTAATAAAACAGAACACAAAACCTAAAATAGGCACTATTGGAAATAGCGGTGCAGCAAAACCTAAGTCCTGCACGGTTTTACCTTGTTTATACCATTGGCGACGGAAGTTAAACTGGCTTAAACAAATGCTCATCCAGACCACGACCATGGTAAATGCAGCCACACCCAAGAGGTTTTTAAAGATGGTTTCAGGCGCAAATTGTTCAGACAATAAACCTGGCATTGCACCGAGCATGGTGACCATGACTGCAATATAAGGAATACCACGCGCATTCACCTTAGAAAAAATCTGTGGTAATTGCTTTTGGTGTGAGAGCGACCACATCATTCGTGAAGCTGCAAATAAACCTGAGTTCGCTGCAGAGAGTAACGCTGTGATAATCACAAAACGAATAATATCTTCCGCATAAGGAATACCAATCTGATTAAACACCGTTACAAAAGGACTGCTGCTTACACCTTCTGCAGCCAAACCTGCAGCCTGATGTGGTAGCAAGGCACTAATCACCACAATGGTACCTACAAAGAAAATCAACAGACGGAAAATTGCGGTATTGATTGCTTTAGGCACGTTTTTGGCAGGGTCTTTGGTTTCACCTGCGGCAACACCAATCAACTCTGTACCTGAAAAGGCGAAATTAACAATTAACATGGTGGCAAAAATAGGGAATAGCCCTTCAGGAAACCAACCTTGTGCGGTTAAATTGCTAAATAAAGGTGCAGAGGTATAACCTTGATAAGACACAGCACCTAAAATTGCCATTAAACCCAAAACGATAAAGGCAATGACAGTCACGACTTTGACCAAAGATAGCCAAAACTCAGATTCTGCAAACAAGCGCGTGGAAATCATATTCAAACCAAATACAACGCCACCAAAAATCAGTGTCCAAATCCACATGGAAATATGCGGGAACCATTCCTGCATTAGCAACGCAGCGGCGGTAAATTCTGTGCCTAAAGTGACCGACCACGTGAGCCAATATAACCAAGTGATGGTATAGCCCGTGCCAGGTCCAATATATTGTTTGGCGTATGCCCCAAATGAACCTGAAACAGGCATGTGTACGGCAAGCTCACCCAAACACAGCATCACCATATAGGCAATTAAACCACCAAAAATATAAGCGATGATGGCGCCAACGGGGCCTGTTTGTGCAATGACTTCACCTGAGCCTAAAAATAGACCTGTGCCAATAGCACCGCCCAGTGAAATCATAACCAAATGTCGAGTGCTCATCGCACGTTTTAAAGGCATAGTATTGCCTTGATGCACAGCATCATTTTGATGATTCGATGACGGCATAAGTGATAGGAGAAAAAATGAAATGAAGCGAAGTATTGTAGAGAAAAACTACAAATCTGCAATCTTGAAATAATAAATTTGGATTAGAAATGATCGTATAGCACGATAAATGGCGTCCCTACGGGGATTCGAACCCCGGTTACCGCCGTGAAAGGGCGATGTCCTAGGCCTCTAGACGATAGGGACGTTGCGAGGTGATACGTATATTATGAATTTTTAGCGACAGTGTCAAACCTGAATCTAAAAAAACTGCCGCACTATTTGTTATTTGCTTAAAAAATAATACATCTTTAAAAATAAATCAGTGCATGTAAATTTGAATACGGTGCATCATTTTAATGATCAGGGGTTTGATATTGCTTTTCAGTGGTTGTTGTTTGTGTGGCTGCGGGTTGAGTGCTTGGTTTAGGTTGAGCAGGCTCACGATTCACAATATAAAGATACAACGCAGAAGGCGCGAGAATGACCAAAACCAAGACAATTTTTTTCAACATGGCAGAATCAATAACACAAATTGGAATATTGCCATTATAACCAAAGCCAGCTCAAAAGACTGCATGCATAAAAGCTGATTCGCAGTAAAAATCATTTTGATGCTCAGTCTTGTGGTTGAAAAGCACGAATCAAAACCACAACACTAAAAAGAAAACAGGACGACAAACGCAGTCTGTCATCCTGTAAACATCTCAATGTTCGAGTACAAATCGTATTATTGATCTGGGTTGAGTAAGTTCTCTACCATGTGCGGCGCAAGTTTATTTAGAATAAAACAAAACAGCTCTGCAGTTTTTTGCGTATCGTATAAAGCTGAATGAGCTTCTTTGCCATCAAACTCAATACCTGCCTGAATGCATGATTTTGCCAGCACCGTTTGACCAAACATCACCGCACTTAAAGTCACTGTATCAAACACTGAAAAGCTGTGGAATGGGTTTTGGTTTTTCGTGCCTGTGCGGGCAATGGCTGCTTGTACAAAGCCTAAATCGAAATGCGCATTGTGACCGACCAAAATGGCATGGGTACAATTCTGTTGGCGACGCACTTCATTGACTGATTTGAAAATCCGTTTTAATGCGGTTTTTTCATCTTCAGCCATAGCCATACGCATAGGGTTGAAAGGATCAATCCCAATAAAGTCCAACGAACGACGGTCTAAATTTGCCCCTTCAAACGGGTTGATATGCGCATGATACGCTTCACCTGGTACAAATTTGCCATCCGCATCATAAATAATTGGAATGGCAGCAATTTCCAACAAAGCATCGGTTTGGGCATTAAAGCCTGCGGTTTCCACATCAACCACCACAGGCAAAAAACCACGAAAACGTTGCCCCATCACGGGCAAAGTTGTATCTGTCACACTTTTCTCCATTGAATGGTTTTACCCGCATATAACGGAATAATTTGTTCACCATCCAAGTAGTCTAAACTGGTTGGAATGATTTGCTCTTCTTTCACCAAAGTAATGGTGTTGGTATTACGCGGCAAACCATAAAAATCTGCACCAAAGAAGCTTGCAAAGCCTTCTAAGCGGTCAATACGTCCAACTTGATCAAAAGCTTGTGCATAAAGCTCAATTGCCGTAGGCGCACTATAGCAGCCTGCACAGCCACATGCATTTTCTTTGGCATTTTTTGAGTGCGGTGCGCTATCTGTCCCTAAGAAAAACTTAGGATTTCCGCTAGTCGCAACTTCCAATAAAGTTTGTTGATGGGTTTGACGCTTTAAAATAGGCAAACAATAGAAATGCGGTTTTACGCCACCTACCAACATATCATTACGGTTAAATAATAAATGTTGCGGGGTAATGGTTGCTGCGACATTACGGCCTTGTTCTAAAACAAATTGCGCTGCTTCAGAGGTCGTAATGTGTTCAAGCACCAATTTTAAGTTTGGAAATTGTTGTAATAATGGTGAAAGCACTTCATCTAAGAAACGTTTTTCACGGTCAAAAATATCGACATGATTGTGCGTGACTTCGCCGTGCAGTAATAATGGCACTTGTTGTTCTTCAAGTTGCTCAATCACCGCATATACTTTACGAATGTCGCTCACCCCATTGTCTGAATTGGTGGTCGCGCCAGCAGGGTAAAGTTTAATGGCATTCACATGCGCAGAGGCTTTAATTTTCTTGACTTCTTCGGGAGAGGTTTGATCGGTAAAATACAACACCATACGCGGATCAAAATTTACACCTTCAGGGACGTGTGCCATGATGCGTTCACGATACGCTTCCGCTTCTTCTACCGTTTTTACTGGTGGAACAAGGTTAGGCATACAAATTGCGCGTGAAAATTGCTTGGCAAGATCGGGAACAGTACGTTGTAGTGCTAAACCATCACGTAAATGAGCATGCCAGTCATCTGGCTGGATAAGAGTAATCGTATTCAAGGCGCTGCCAGTCTGAAAAATAAAACAGATGATAATCTATAAATGTTAAAATGGTAACGTCGAAAGCCATAAAAAATAGAAATGCCTGAATTAATTGTTTCGACATTGTGTTATTTTTAAACCACTAAAAAAATTATATTCAGGTTGTTACAGTTTTGCTGTGCAACAATCGTGATTAAATGGAATTTAAAGCATCCATGGAATACAAATATAAGTTAGCCAAGCTACAGTACGACAAAGAAAAAAATGAAGAGTTGATTAAACGTCAACGTAAACGTGCGGGGCAGGTTTTTCCGAAACAACTGGAAGTTGAGTTTTGGCAACAGCATCTTGAACAAGCTCGGCACAACATTAACCAATATTTTTGGTCGGGCGTACTCATCTACTTTATTATCACCGTGCTGATGATTACTGGGGATTATTGGATTATTGATCGTAATTTTTTTAAACACGATTTTATCCACTCTTTACTAGGCTTGGTCAATGGCGCGTTTTGCTTACTGACCCTGTTCTTTTTTGCCCATTATAAAATTTTGCGCCCGTATTATGCCTATGCCGCCATGGCTATGATTTTTTGGGCCATTGTGTCGATGACCTGGCTGACCATGACGGTGCATACCGAAGTGTTTAGACACCAAGCCATGATGATCATCAGCATGATTTATATTATGGGTTTTGTACTGACGGGGGTGAAGCCGTTTCACATGCTGCTGACTGGTTTAATGGCGGCTGTGGTTGCCATGATTATGCTATTAACCTTGTATATTCCAATTGATGTGATGGTGATGGGGCGGGTGTTGGTTGGCAGTACGGTAGTGGGTTTTTTAATCAGTAAAATGCTGTGTACCCGTGAGCGGATGATTTTTTTGGTCATGCACCAAGCCCGACTTAGTGAAAAAATTAACCGTATTCATGCTGAAGAATTGTTGCATTTAAGTCAGCATGACGCGCTGACTAAAGTATCCAACAGACGTACTTTTGATGAAATGCTGGACAGCTATTTCGAACAGGCACGGCATGATGAAGTGCCATTGTCTTTACTCTTTATCGATGTCGATTTTTTTAAAAAATATAACGATCATTATGGGCATCAAAAGGGAGATGAAGTCATTTCAGCGATTGCCAAATCCATTAAAGACTCAATTCGTCACATGGATTTTGTTGCGCGTTATGGTGGTGAAGAATTTGTGGTGTTATTGCCAGAAACCGATGCGCATGGTGCGTATGCTGTGGCTTCCAATATTTTTAAAGCGGTTGAGCGTTTAGCGATTCCACATAGTCAATCTTTGGTTGACAGTAATGTCACCATCAGTTTGGGCTTTACCGTCTATAAAGGTGAGGCGGACATTTTTAAAAGCGATTTCTTACAACGTGCAGACCAAGCCTTGTACCGTGCGAAACAGTTGGGACGTAATCAAATTTATTACCACACTTTGCAGGTGGAAGAAGTGCTGTAAATTTTTCTATTGCAGCTTTCATTTAGTATGAATTGTTTAGTCCTCATGTTTAAACAAACATAAAAAAGCCGCTCAATTTGAGCGGCTTTCGATTTCACAAAATCATCACCAAGTGATTATTTGTTTTTGTCTTTCAATTGTGGCACTGCAGAACCTGAACCAATCGACAATAAGCCAGAATTGGTATAAAGACCCAATTTAGCGCGTGTATCGGTAATGTCTAGGTTACGCATAGTTAACTGACCAATACGATCCATTGGCGTAAACATTGAATCACCTTTCTCCATAGTTAAACGCTCAGCTTCATAAGTGAGGTTCGGAGATTCAGTGTTCATAATGGTATAGTCATTACCACGACGTAATTCTAAAGTCACTGTACCAGTAATTGCTTTAGCCACCCAACGCTGCGCAGTTTCACGTAACATTAACGCTTGAGAATCGAACCAACGACCTTGATACAATAAACGACCTAAACGTAAACCGTTAATGCGGTATTGTTCAATCGTATCTTCGTTGTGAATACCCGTAACCAAACGCTCATAAGCAATGTGCAATAACGCCATGCCTGGTGCTTCATAAATACCGCGAGATTTTGCTTCAATAATACGGTTTTCGATTTGGTCAGACATCCCCAAACCATGACGACCACCAATACGGTTCGCTTCAAGAATCAACTCAACAGGGTTTTCAAAACGCTGACCGTTTAATGCAACTGGCATACCTTCTTCAAAGGTAACCGACACTTCTTCGGCTTTAACTTCAACGTCATCTTTCCAGAACGCCACGCCCATGATTGGATCAACGATTTTGATGCCAGCATCTAGGTACTCAAGGTCTTTCGCTTCGTGTGTTGCACCTAGCATGTTTGAGTCAGTTGAATAAGCTTTTTCTTTTGACATTTTATAGTCAAAACCATTGTCGATAAGGAATTGTGACATTTCCGCACGACCGCCTAATTCATCAATAAAGGTTTGGTCTAACCACGGCTTATAAATTTTAAGCGCAGGATTAGTCAATAAACCATAACGATAGAAACGCTCAATATCGTTACCTTTATAGGTTGAACCATCACCCCAGATGTTTACGTCATCTTCTTTCATGGCAGTCACTAGCATTGTACCTGTTACTGCACGACCAAGCGGGGTGGTGTTAAAGTAAGGTATACCGCCTGTGCTGATATGGAATGCACCACATTGGATGGCAGCAATACCTTCCAAAGCCAACTGCATACGGCAGTCAACCAAGACTGCTTTTACCGCACCGTATTCTTCGGCTTTCTTTGGAATGGCATCATAGTCATCTTCATCTGGCTGACCCAAGTTTGCGGTATACGCATATGGTTCAGCGCCTTTTTGCTTCATCCACAATAAAGCAGCTGAAGTATCTAGACCACCAGAAAAGGCGATACCGACTTTTTTGCCTACTGGTACATTCTGCAAGATAGTTGCATTATCAGTCATTGCTAGTCCTAACTTTTTTAAAATAGGCACCACATTTGGTGGCCAAGGAGAATTCTAAACTGCAAATTATAGCACTCTTTAAAATGCTTGTTTTCGTTAAAAAAGCGCATTTGATAAAAAAATCAGGTTCAGGCTTAAATTTTCATTTAGAAATGGCAAACTTGGTATAGATGTTGAAGATCAAACCTGCAATTGGGATGGTGCAGAATAAAATCACTTTTACTTTTGGGCGGTTTTATATCAAGTTTATATCAAGAATAGTTAGGGTCTATTGCCAAGTTTCATAACGCAATCTGAGAAAGTTTTAGCCACATGAGCAAGAACAAAGCACTGCTTTGTTTGCTGCGCAAGGGGACAAGCATATTTTTTGCTGCTATTGCGTTATGAGTCAGTCATTTAGAATGACTAAATTTCCTGCCTCATGCCTTATATCAGCTAAAAAACCTTGCGAGATATATCTCTCACGTCGCAAACATAGAAGAAGTGTCAACAGACCCTATAAATTGACGTTTGCGCCACACAGTCGAACTTTAGAGTCATAAACAGTTTATAAAAATCGGTTAAAGTATTCATGCAACAAGTTGCAAAGCTCATTATATAAGGACTCATCATGACAACTCGCTATGCAAATATTCTAAAACCATTACATTTAGGATTTACCACCATTAAAAACCGTGTCGTGATGGGTTCAATGCACACGGGTTTGGAAGATCGTTTTTATAATTATCCAAAACTGGCTGCTTATTTTGGCGAACGTGCCAAAGGTGGCGTGGGTTTAATTATTACAGGTGGTATTTCACCTAACCGTCAAGGCTGGTTATTGCCTGCGGGCGGTACTATGAATACATTGGGCGATGTTGCACCACATCGATTAGTGACACATGCCGTACATAAGCATGGTGCGAAAATTTTAATGCAAATTCTGCATTCAGGACGCTATGGTTATCAACCATTTGTGGTGTCTGCAAGTCCGATTAAATCTCCAATTTCACCATTTAAACCACGTAAAATGAGTGAAAGACAAATTTTAAATACCATTGAAGATTATGCGAAAACAGCTAGTTTAGCCAAAATGGCAGGCTACGATGGTGTCGAAATTATGGGTTCGGAAGGCTATTTACTGAATCAGTTTTTAAGCCGTCATGTGAATCAGCGTGAAGACCAATGGGGCGGTACGATTGAAAACCGTATGCGTTTTGCTTTAGAAGTAGTCAAAGCCATTCGCGCCGAAGTGGGTGAAAAATTTATTATCTGCTTCCGCTTGTCGATGCTGGATTTAGTCCACGATGGCAATACCATGCACGAAGTGATTACCGTTGCCAAAGCCTTAGAGCATGCGGGTGTGAACTTGCTCAATACAGGGATTGGCTGGCATGAAGCGCGCATTCCAACCATCGTGACTTCTGTGCCACGCGCAGCTTTTGTTGATTACACCGCAGAAGTGAAAAAACACGTTGAGATTCCTGTAATTGCATCCAACCGTATTAATATGCCTGATACTGCAGAAGAAATATTGGCAGCGGGTAAAGCTGATATGATTCAAATGGCACGACCATTGTTGGCAGATGCGTTTTGGGTCAATAAAACTGCGACCAATCGTGTCAATGAAATTAACACCTGTATTGCCTGTAACCAAGCGTGTTTAGATCATACCTTTAAAAATCAGCGTGCGACTTGTTTGGTCAATCCGCGTGCAGCCTATGAAACTGAATTGGTCTATGAAAAAACCAAGCAACCGAAGCGTATTGCAGTTGTCGGTGGTGGTGTTGCGGGAATGTCTGCTGCTACAGTTGCTGCTAGTCGTGGTCACCATGTGACTTTATTTGAAGCCAGCAACGAAGTGGGCGGTCAATTCAACTTGGCAAAAGTCGTGCCGGGCAAAGAAGAATTTCACGAAACCATTCGCTACTTTAAAGTGCAAATTGAAAAAACTGGGGTCGATTTGCGTTTAAATACCAAAGTCAACCGCGAGCAACTCGAACGTGAAGGTTTTGATGAAGTGGTCATTGCAACAGGTGTAGTACCACGTGCTTTAAAAATTGAAGGCAGCGATGCACCGCAAGTATTGTCTTATGCAGAAGTATTACGTGGTGCACCTGTTGGACAAAAAGTCGCTGTGATTGGTGCAGGCGGTATCGGTTTTGATGTGTCGGAGTTTTTACTGAAACCTGAACATCAGCCACAACCGCAGCCTTTGGCAGATTGGCAGCGTGAGTGGGGAGTCGATCCGAATCCTAACTATGTGACTGAAGGTGGTATGCTTGCTCCAGAAGTTCATCCCCCAGTCCGTGAAATTTATTTATTGCAACGTAAGACGACAGCTTTAGGTGCAGGTTTGGGTAAAACTTCAGGATGGGTACATCGTGCACAGTTGAAAAAACATGCGGTGCGTATGCTACGTGGTGTGCAATATAAAGCCATCAGCAATGAAGGCTTGTGGATTGAAATGGCAGGTCAAGACCAATTGTTACGTGTAGATAGCATTGTAGTCTGTGCAGGGCAGGAGTCGGTTAAAGATTTAATGCCTGCGGCAGATGAAAATACTTTGGCTAACTATCATATTATTGGTGGTGCAAAGCTTGCTGCAGAGTTAGATGCAAAACGTGCGATTCGTGAAGGGGCTGAATTGGCTGCTAAACTTTAAAAAGTGAGGTGGCTATGCTGTTGTTTTGATGAACTTTAGCGCTGATTTGGTGAAACAATATTCACTTGAGTGCTTGAGTGGTATTTTTTACTTGTCATCAAATCAAAAGCTTCGTATCATGGCCCACATGGAAGCGTGGCAGAGCGGTTTAATGCACCGGTCTTGAAAACCGACGAGGGCGCGAGTCCTCCGTGAGTTCGAATCTCACCGCTTCCGCCAAATATCAATGACTTAGCCCTGACATATTCAGGGCTTTGTTGTTTCTAGGGTTATGCAACGTAAGCCTGTAGTAAGCAAAAAATATTTAATTTTGAAATACTAATTATCAAATTGCTTGAATTGTTTCTAATATATAAGATGTGCTTATCTTCAGAACAACAATTTAGAAGTTAAGTTATGGACATTTTTGAGTTTGTTAGTAGTTACAAGAATCACCCAGTTTTATTTGTGGGTACTGGTCTAAGTCTTCGATATTTAAATAACTCTTTTAATTGGGAAGGGCTTTTGAAGTATGTAGCTATTGATCTCTATGGCACCGATGAAAAATTTTATGATATGAAGAACAAGGTGCATAAGACCCATGATGGCATACGCGCCAACTTAAGGCTTAAATTGTTGAAATATATTATAATTATCGCTTGAAAAATAAAAAAGGTGGTTGTATTTATTAATGCGCTAACACAAAACACAACTACCGTGGCGTATCATGATTCATTTTCAACAGTTATTACAAGTACTTCCTTCAAATATTGAACAAATGGCGATCAATTGTAATGCTTTTCAACGGGCTAGAAAAATTAAATGTAAGCGTTCGCTGAACCCCATGCCTATTTTTTAATTTGAGTTGGATTTCCAGCGATGTGGCAGTAATTCTTCTATTTGGGTCGCTTTATGCGTCGGCAGCCTTTTCAGTACAGTAAGCATCCGCTGAACCCCATAGCTTTTTTTAATTCGATTCAGGTTTCCAGCGGTGCGGCAGCAATTCTTCAATTTGGGTCACTTTATGTGTCGGCAGCCTTTTCAGCACATCACTTAAATAGGCATACGGATCCAAGCCATTCAGCTTTGCTGACTGGATTAAAGTCATGATATTCGCCGCTCGCTGACCACTGCGCAGCGAACCTGCAAACAGCCAGTTCTTGCGCCCCAACGCCCAGGGACGCATCTGATTGTCGGGTAGTCAGACGCAGTTACCTACGTCCAACCCCCTAAGAACCGTGCATGCGAGTTTCCCAGCACACGGCTCAAGCCTCTGCTAAGGCGCCATTCGGCACCCGGTTATACATCGTTGACATTGGCAAATTGAACACTCCTTGGACAATACAGATGGTAAATCTCAAGATTAGCAACTGCATCCGTTCCACCATGACTTAGCTTCACAATATGACGGCTGTGCCATGGTGTATCTTTGGTGACTGGTTTAAGACAGGCGCAGCAGCGACCACCTTGTTTTAGCCACACCCGATACAGCTTGGCTCGCCCCTTTGCGGAGACCAGCATTCTTTTACCCCATCGGGATTCGAAGTACTCATCCCATGCGGGGTCATGAGGGTTAGCAGCAGCCTTGATCTTGATATGTCGCACAATTGGCGTGTCCGAGGCAGACACTAATGTGTATTGTCGCTTCCGACCATCAGCGGACTGTTCATCACATGAGAACACCCATCGACGCGCTCCTTGTACTTTGAAATACCGATCTTTGACCCATCGGAGTGTTTTGCGAGGGTGGCGACGTACCGCCCATCGCCAGAGCATTTCCCACACTGCGCTGTCTACCTGGTTGAAAACCTTCTTGGCAACGACATAACTATGATAGTTGGCCCAACCCCTTAGAATAGGGTTGAGCAAACCGATCAAAGTGGCCTGTCGTGTCGCTTTGTTTGCATTGATTAATGCTCGCAGCTTATCGAGATGAGCACTGATGTTTGCCTTTGACGGCTTGATCAGTAGCTTGCCATTGTACTTGCGTACGTTCCACCCAAGAAAATCGAACCCGTTCCCTATGTGCGTGATTTTGGTCTTTTCCTGAGAGAGCACGAGACCGCGCTCCGCCAGAAATTCAACCACGGCAGGGCGAACTTCATTTTCGAGCCACTCTTTAGAATACCCCGTGATGATGAAATCATCCGCATACCGTACCAGTTGCAGCTTTTTGCCTGTCCATTTGGCGTTAGGGAACCTCTTCGCCAGCATCGTTTCCAGTCCGTCCAAGGTCATGTTGGCCAACACCGGGGAGATAATACCTCCTTGCGGTGTTCCGGAAAGACTGGGAAACAGCTTGCTTTGGTAGACGTAACCGGCTTTGAGCCATTTCCGTAGAATCACCTTGTCCATTGGGAGGTTGGCGATCATCCAGTCATGGCTGATATTGTCGAAACAGCCTTGAATGTCACCCTCTAGCACCCACTCCGCACTTACTTTTCTTGACAGCACACCAAAGCACTGTGCTGCAGCATCCGCGGTTGAGCGTTGT
>NZ_VPCW01000024.1:0-35230 GCF_013418015.1 Acinetobacter sp. YH12211 | reverse complement strand
TGTTCTTCATAATCTCTTAATGATCTTCTCGATGCTTCGTCAGCATCAAGCTAGGTCGGCTATATTACGCTTTATTTCTAAAGTGTCAACTGGTAATTTAAATTATTTTAAACTTTCTTTCTAAAACCCAACTCAATCATTCTTAACCAAGTCATTGTTTTATCAGAAGTTTTAATCTTCATCACCGCCGATGGATGTGCATTATAGGTGAAATATTTTGCCTTGCAACCCCTCTTTTTAAGTTTTATGAGTTTTTTAGTCCGAACGGTTATTTATTCGGCAAAATCATTTAGATCTGTATCATTCTTGCTCAAAATTAGCAGTATGCTTATTTTCCAATATTAGCTACACTACTTTAATGTTCATTCGTGTTGTGTTGAAATGACTCAAAATTTAAAAATAATAACCTTGCTGTCATTTGTAGCAATGCAAACACCTATTTTGTATGCTGCACCTGCATCAAATCTTTATAACACTACATTCTCCATTTTAGCGTATGCAAAATGGCAAGCTAGCACGCCCAAACTTTGTTTTGTAAATCAAGATAATATTGCACAACAATTCAAAAAACATGCCCCATTACATAATAAATATGACATTCAACCCATTCAAAGCCATGAAATATCTAAAAGTAATTGTCAAATATTAATTTTTTCTACGCTTTCTGCTGCACAAGAACAACATACCTTAAATACTCAAGTTCGATTTCCAGCCCTATCTATTAGTTTAAACAATCTGGAATGTGAAACTGGCAGCGCTTTTTGTCTTTATAAAAAAAATGATAACTATGCTTTTAAAGTCAACATGGAAAGCTTGACTCAATCTCAAGTGCATATTGATCCGCGTGTATTACTGCTTGCAAAAACATCGGAGTCAAACTCATGAAGCAGTTATACACTCCAATTACCTTGCATCAATTATTCACACGCGCACAACTCACTATCTTTGCTCTGACTTTTACAATTTGTTCAATGATTTTTCTGGTCATTTCAACCTACACCATGAACACCTTCGCAAAAAATAGTTTGCAAAGTTTATCTGCAGCATTAAATGAACGCATTCAGCCTGCAGTGGTTTTTAATGATCAAATGACGCTCAACAAAATTCTGTCTGAACATACGCAGCGTTATTCTATTCGTTCAATTGAAGTACGCTCACCTAAACAGACACGTATTGCCTTTATTGAACAGCAAGGTCTAGAGCATTTTTCAATTCAGGCTTTATTGGACTATCTGTTTTTTAATCATCCTGTTCGGCTGAGTATTGACCATGATCAGCAAAACTATGGCGAACTGGTGGTGTATGGAAACTCTAGTGACTTGGTTAGTTTCTTTTATAAAATCGTTTTAGGTTTAATTTTCGGTTTTATTTTGCTTTTAATTGCTGTGTTTTGGTCAATTAATTCAATTTATCAATATCTCATGCAATCTTTAAGTTCTATTGTCAGCTCGGCACAGGAGATCAGTGCACAAAAAAATTATAAGCTGCACGTTTCAAGTTCAGATATTCAAGAACTTCATGAACTGAGTTATGCCTTTAATGGCTTACTCAATGAAATTGAACAATCCCATAAAAATTTATTGGTCGAAAATCATAAACTGCAATTTCAGTCACAATACGACAATTTAACGCAGCTACCAAATCGTAATTATTTTTATGAAACACTGTTTAAGCTATTTACCCAGCCTTCTGCTACGGCCGCAGTATTTTTTTTAGATATTAATAACTTTAACCAAATCAATAACCAATTTGGGCATTTGACTGGCGATAATATCTTGCGTGATTCATCGCATTGTCTAATTCAGATTTTGCCCTCACATGCGTTTGTTGCGCGTTTAGGTGGCGATGAATTTGCAATAATCTTAACTGGCTCACACTCCACTTCAGAATTAGAGGGTTATTGTCAAAAGATTCATGCGTGCTATGGCTCTACATTTAGGTATGAACAGCAACAAGTTTCCCTAAATGTCAGTATTGGCGTAGCATTGATTGAATATGCCAAAACTCCTGAAAATTTAATTGCCGATGTCGATCGCGCAATGCTCAAAGCCAAACGTGATCAATCAAAATGGTATATTTCACCTCAATCAAACAATAAACAGGTTCCTTATGCTTAAAAAAGTTCTGATCGGTACACTTATTTTTGTTATGGTTTCACTCAGTGCTTGCATGAGTTTAGGGAATGTCAGCTATAAGCAGGCACGCATGCTAAAACAAGAAGGTTTTATTTTAAGTGATGATGGCTGGACTTTAGCCCTGCCTGAACGCTTGTTATTTGGTTTTGATGAATACGCCATTCAAAACAACCAAAAAGAACGCCTGAACCAATTGGCACAACAGCTGCATAAATATGACTTGGATAAACTCAAGTTTATTGGTCACACAGATAACCTAGGCTTAGCCAGCTACAATCAAACCCTTTCTGAAAAACGCGCCCAAAATGTGGCTCAGGTTTTTTTAGATCAAGGTTTTGAAAGAAAAAATATTCAGGTGATTGGGCGCGGTGCAACACAACCAATGGTAAGCAATGACACACCAGCAAATCGTGCCACCAACCGACGCGTCAATGTGACGATTGTGCCTTAATAAAAAAGACACTAAAACTTTCTTATTTTTAGCCTCATTCTTGAGGCTTTTTTATGCCGACCAATAACTAATATGAAGCCAATTTTAAACCTAACAAGGCTTTCACAAATTTCAGGCATAAAAAAACCGCTTAACGCGGTATCTTTATTGACTTGACCATTTATACTTAGCATCTGTTCTATTTAGAAAATGGTCGGAGCAGTAGGATTCGAACCTACGACCCCCTGGTCCCAAACCAGGTGCACTACCAGGCTGTGCTATGCTCCGAAATTGGGGTGAATGACGGGATTCGAACCCGCGACAACTGGAATCACAATCCAGGGCTCTACCAACTGAGCTACATCCACCATCATGTTTGGTTCTTTTATACCAAGCTACCAAAAAATGGCGCGCCTGACAGGATTCGAACCTGTGACCATCCGCTTAGAAGGCGGATGCTCTATCCAACTGAGCTACAGGCGCATGACCGATGATACATAATATCATGCGATACGTTGCCTTGAAGAATTGGTCGGAGCAGTAGGATTCGAACCTACGACCCCCTGGTCCCAAACCAGGTGCACTACCAGGCTGTGCTATGCTCCGATTCATCTCAGCTTTTTGTGTATCGCACATCGTGCGGTACGGTGTGCATTCTAGGCGCGACGCCCGAAGACGTCAACACCTATATTTAAAAAAAATTAAAAAAAAGCTTCAACCGTATATTTATCAAGCATTTTTGATATTTTTCAATCAATTTTAGCGTTTTAAGCTCGCACTGAAATTCAACATACGATCTAGTGGTAATTTAGCACGTTCTGCCATGGCAGGTTCAACGAATACTTCTTGATCACCTGTTTGCAATACATGCAAAATTCCATCCAATTCATTCATCGCCATCCACGGGCAGTGTGCGCATGAACGACAGGTTGCACCCTCACCTGCAGTTGGTGCTTCAATTAGAATTTTATTTGGTACAGCTTGCTGCATCTTGTAGAAAATACCGCGGTCTGTTGCCACAATTAAACGCTCGTGTGGCAAAGTTTTTGCCGCTTGAATAAGTTGCGAGGTACTGCCCACCGCATCAGCTACATCAACAACTGATTCTGGTGATTCTGGATGCACCAAAACTGCTGCATCCGGATACATGGCTTTCATATTGGCTATACCGCGTGAACGGAATTCTTCATGCACAATACACGAACCATCCCAAAGCAGCATATCTGCGCCAGTTTTCTTTTGAATATAGCGTCCTAAGTGCTGATCTGGCGCCCAAATGATTTTTTCACCTAAGCTATCGAGATGTTCAATAATTTCAACCGCACAGCTTGAGGTAACGACCCAATCTGCACGCGCTTTTACCGCAGCGGACGTGTTGGCATAAACCACGACTGTATGATCAGGATGCGCATCACAGAAGCGGCTAAACTCATCGACAGGACAACCTAAGTCTAGCGAACAAGTCGCTTCTAAAGTTGGCATAAGAATGGTTTTTTCTGGCGATAAAATTTTGGCAGTTTCGCCCATAAATTTTACACCAGCTACGACCAACGTGGTTGCCGCATGATCACGACCAAAACGTGCCATTTCCAGTGAATCCGAAACACAGCCACCTGTTAATTCAGCCAGTTCCTGTACTTCAGGATCGCAGTAATAATGGGCAACCAAGACAGCATTGTGCTTTTCGAGTTCTGCTTTAATTTGCGCAAATTTTTCCTGCTTGGCTTGCTCACTCAAATGATGTTCTTTGGTTTCACCCAAGCGATCTAAATGCGCCTGCACAATTGATTTGGCTTCATTGGCAATTAAATTGGTCGCATCATTCATAACAACGTCTTCTCTATCTTCATGCTTGCCCGAACACAAGCTTACTCAAGTCACTGATGATATGGGGGCAATTTACTCATTCACCAGCCCTTTGCCGATTGAATGCTAAAAAAGCCTCACAACGGAGGCTTTATCACTCAATTTGAATTTTTACGAACGGTAATCCGCGTTGATCTTGACATAATCGTAAGACAAGTCACAAGTATAGACTGTATCTGTCGCTTGACCACGTCCTAAATTTACACGAATGGTCATTTCGGTTTGTGCCATGACTCGCGCGCCCGCTGCTTCGGTATAGTCGGCAGCAGCACCGCCATCTTTGCAAATTTGCACATCATCCAACCAAACCTGAATTTTTTCAACGTCTAAATTTGGCACGCCTGCATAACCAATTGCAGCAAGAATACGCCCCCAGTTTGGATCTGAGGCAAAAATGGCCGTTTTTACCAATGGTGAATGTGCAATGCTGTACGCAATATCACAACATTCTTGGGTATTGTCACCATCTTCAACACGTACCGTAATGAATTTTGTTGCACCTTCACCATCACGGATAATCAGTTGTGCCAAACGCAACATCACACGATTCAAAACATCTAATACCACAGCATAACGCGGGTCATTTTCACTGCAAATTTCAGTGCCACCCGCCTGACCTGTCGCCACCAAGATACATGAATCATTGGTCGAGGTATCGCCATCTACAGTAATACGGTTAAACGATTGTTCTACGCTGTGTTTGAGTAATTGCTGCAAGATGTCACGTTGAATTGGTGCATCGGTTGCAACATAGCTAAGCATGGTCGCCATATTTGGGCGAATCATACCTGCACCTTTAGAAATGCCTGTCATGCTATAAGTAATACCATCTAACTCAAACTGCTCAGATGCACCTTTTGGCGTGGTATCTGTGGTCATAATACCTGTCGCAGCATCATGCCAAGCATCCTCACGTAACGATGCCAGCGCAGGCGCTAAACCAGCAACCAAGCGCTCAATCGGCAATTGCTCACCAATCACACCTGTAGAAAATGGCAAAACTTCTTGGGTAGATACACCTGCCAATTCAGCCAATTTGGCACAGGTGATTTCTGCATTTTGCATACCCAATTTGCCTGTACCCGCATTGGCATTACCTGTATTAATGACCAAATAACGCGGATTGCCTTGAGCTAAATGTGCTTTGGACACATGCACAGGCGCAGCGCAAAATGCGTTTTGAGTAAATACGCCCACTACATTTGAGCCTGCTGCAAATTCAAAAATAACCAGGTCACGTCGGTTCTGATAACGCACATAAGCCTCTGCTGAACCAATTTTTACACCTTTGACCACATGCATGTGTGGCATAGAGACGTCACCAACTGCCATTTTGAAATTTCCAGTACAAATTTGAGAATGTCACAGCTTAGTGGAAATTGAAGAAAAAATCGAGCATCCTCCCTGCTTGACTCAACTTTTGTTAATACACAAGGTCATATATAAAAAACCAGCCCGTATGGACTGGTTTTAATCTTCAGTGTAATGCATCAGCAACTAAAATTATACTGATTGAGCCTATTTGGATTATGGCGTAGTCGCAACCACGGTTTCACCCAATAAAGCCTGTTTTGCACGTTCTTGACTTGCTGCAGATAAAGCAGGATTTGCAGCCACAATACGATTTACATTGGCAGCATTCGCAGGTGCAATCGCTGCAGTATGCAACACGATTGGACGCTGATCTGGATTGGCAAAGGTATAACGAATACCTGTGCGTGGGCTTGCCACAGTCACGTGACCATTATCCACTTGAGCCTGTGCTGTAGTGGGTCCTACAGCAGCCTGAACTTTTGCAGCAGTGGTCGTTGTCGCTGTAGCATTCGCAAAGGTCAACGTTGGCAAGCTAAGTGCGACAATCATTAAAGGTTGTAATACTTTTTTCATTTTTTGTTCCACGTATGGATATATTGCATGTGCAACTAAATAGCATTTAATTCCAAAATCTGCAAATGCTATACACATCTTGCAAAACTATTGCTACAAAGTTTTAAGCCAAAATGCGATAAAAAAGCAGAACCGAAGTTCTGCTTTGCAAAGTTCATCAAACTTAAATTTTACCGTGACACTGCTTGTATTTCAGTCCTGAACCACATGGACATGGTGAGTTACGGCTTGCAGGTGGTACCACCGCTTGATCAGCAGCTACCGCTTGCGGTTCTGATTCAAAGGTTTCACCCGTTAAGCCGTCTACATCGGCATGAGAAAGGTTCAACTGCATGGCTTCGGCCTGTGCCTGTTGTTGCGCTTCCATGGCAGCCAATTCTTCAGGCGTTGGGACGTGTACACGTGATAAATCAGTGACCACATCAGCTTTAATCACACCCAGCATGTTCACAAATAAGTTAAATGCTTCTTTTTTGTATTCTTGCTCAGGGTTCTTTTGCGCATAGCCGCGTAAATGAATACCTTGACGTAAATAGTCCATTGCCGCCAAGTGATCTTTCCAATGACGATCAAGTGAACTGAGCATAAAGTGGCGTTCTAACATCGCTGCAGATTCATCACCCATTTGCTCACGACGTGCACGATAACGTGTGACAATTTCATCGGCAATACGTTCTACTAAAGCTTCTTCATCTAGGCGACGATCATCTTCGAGCCATTGGTTAATTGGTAATTCGATGCCCAAATCATCACGCAAGGCACGCTCTAAACCTTCAATATCCCATTGATCATGAATCGATTCTGGTGGAATATAATTGGCGATCATACCTGTGACCACTTCACGGTGCATTTCTTCAATATAGTCTTGCAGCGTGCTTTCTGCCAGAATATCATCACGCTGTGAATAAATGATCTTACGTTGTTCGTTGTTTACGTCATCGTATTTCAACAAGTTTTTACGGATGTCGAAGTTACGTGCCTCAACTTTACGCTGTGCATTTTCGATAGAGCGTGACACCATTTTGTGTTCAATCGCTTCATCTTCCTGCAAGCCCATAGCACGCATCATTGCTACAACACGATCACCTGCGAAAATACGCATTAAGTCATCTTCAAGTGACAAATAGAAACGTGACACGCCTGGGTCACCCTGACGACCTGCACGACCACGCAACTGGTTGTCAATACGGCGCGATTCGTGACGTTCTGAACCAATAATGTGTAAGCCACCTGAACTTAACACCATGTCGTGATTTTGTTCCCACTCTGCCTTTAAACGCGCTTCATCTTCAGGGGTTGGGTTTTCAATTTTGGCTAGCAGGGCTTTCCAGTTACCACCTAGCAAAATATCTGTACCACGGCCTGCCATGTTCGTGGCAATAGTCACCGCACGTGGTGAGCCTGCTTGCGCAATGATGTCAGCTTCGCGTTCGTGTTGCTTCGCATTTAACACTTCGTGCTGAATACCCGCTTCACGCAGTTTGTCCGATAAAATTTCCGAAGCTTCAATGGTTGCGGTACCAATCAAAATTGGCGCTACACCCGCTTCATGCACACGCTGAATTTCTTGAATAATTGCGTTGTATTTGCCTGCACGGTTTAAATAAATCAAATCGTTCTGGTCATTACGAATCATTGGGCGGTGGGTTGGAATAATCACCACATCCAAACCATAAATTTCTTTCATTTCTGCAGCTTCAGTATCTGCAGTACCCGTCATACCCGATAATTTTTTGTATAAACGGAAATAGTTCTGGAAAGTTGTGGTCGCTAAAGTTTGGTTTTCAGGCTGAATTTCTAAGCCTTCTTTGGCTTCTACCGCTTGGTGCAAGCCTTCTGACCAGCGACGGCCAGGCATGGTACGACCTGTGTTTTCATCGACAATAATCACTTCACCATCATGGATGATGTAATGCACGTTGCGTTGATACAAGAAGTGCGCACGAATAGCTGCTGATACGTGATGCACCAAATTCAGGTTAGATGCAGAATACAGACTTTCGCCTTCTGCCAATAAACCCATTTGAATTAATTCATTTTCTACCGTTTCATAACCAATTTCGGTCATTTCTACAGTACGTTGTTTTTCATCAATCCAGAAATGTCCACCATCGGCTACTTTTTCTTCTTTTTGTGCATGCAATTTTGGCGGAATGGTGTTGATTGCTGCATATAACTGCGATGAGTCATCACTTTGACCAGAAATGATTAATGGGGTACGTGCTTCATCAATTAAGATCGAGTCCACTTCATCAATAATGGCATAAGTCAGACCACGCTGTTTTTTCTCACTCAGCGAGAACACCATGTTGTCACGCAAGTAGTCGAAACCAAATTCGTTATTGGTACCGTAGGTAATGTCTGCGCGATAAGCCTGTGCTTTTTCAGTCGGGTCTTGCATGGAATAGATAATGCCAATGCTTAAACCTAAAAACTCAAATAAAGGGCGGTTGAGTTCGGCATCACGCTGTGCCAAGTAGTCGTTCACAGTAATGACGTGCACGCCCTGACCGCTTAAAGCATTTAAATAACAGGCCAAAGTTCCCATTAGGGTTTTACCTTCACCTGTACGCATTTCTGCAATTTTACCTTCATGCAAGGTAATACCACCAATCAACTGCACGTCATAGTGACGCATGCTCATGACACGTTTGGCGGCTTCACGACATACTGCAAATGCTTCTGGTAATAATTTATCTAAACTTTCGCCTTTGTTATAACGTTGTTTGAATTCTTCGGTTTTTGCAGATAAGTCTGCATCGCTTAAGGCAGATATCGTCGGCTCGAGCGCATTAATCTTGTCTACGATTTTACGCATGCGTTTGAGTTCGCGCTCATTTTTAGTACCGAAGATTCCTCCGATCAGACTTGCCAACATGAATAAACTCTCTAAATCTTGCTTGTCAAATAAATAGGTTTTTCTTAGTGGTTATTATGGTGCTAGAAATTTGAAGTACAAGGGTTTTGCACAAAAACCTATTAAAAATTCCAATCTCTACTTGCCATTTCTCGCTGCTAAGTAGCAGTTAATGTAACAAATTTCGAGCGGACGATATATAGCAATCACACATCAATCTATTTTGAAAATGCAATAAAAATGACACACCATATTCAAATTACTCATAAGCACATACAAAAACACTATTTAATTCTGCAAAAGGAATGGCGCATAGTAGTACGCATACATCACACAACAAAACAAGACAGAGGTACACAATGACTATTCGCTTAGGTGACATCGCACCCAACTTCACACAAGATTCAAATGAAGGCCCAATTGATTTTTATGAATTTTTAGGTGACAGCTGGGGCATTCTATTTTCGCATCCTGCCGATTACACACCTGTCTGCACCACCGAGCTAGGCTATACCGCAAAACTGAAAGATGAATTCAGCAAGCGCAATGTCAAAGCGATTGCACTTTCTGTAGATGATGCTGAATCTCATAAAGGCTGGATTCAAGATATTAACGAAACTCAAGATACAACGGTTAATTTCCCAATTCTTGCTGACCAAGATCGTAAAGTGTCTACCCTGTACGATTTTATTCACCCGAATGCCAGCGAAACACTGACTGTCCGCTCATTAATCATTATTGATCCAAATAAAAAAGTACGCTTGATCATTACTTATCCTGCTTCTACAGGACGTAATTTCCACGAAATTTTACGTGTCATTGATTCACTACAACTGACTGACAATTACAAGGTTGCAACGCCTGCCAACTGGCAAGATGGTGAAGATGTGGTCATTGTGCCTGCCATTCAGGATGAAGCGGAACTTAAAGAACGCTTCCCAAGTGGATATAAAGCCATCAAGCCTTATTTACGTTTGACCAAACAACCGAACCGCACTTAATTAAGTGTTACATGAGCAAGCCTATCTTCGGATAGGCTTTTTACAATCAAAGCATTTGAAACACGCCTAAACTCAATCAGCATTAAAAAAGGATTTAACCCAAAAGATTAAATCCTTTTTAATAAACATTTTGATCGAATGATCTAGTCGCGTTTATCTAACGGTACCCAGTCAATCACCCATGCAGATTTCATATTCAAACTTGGGTCTGCGGTAATTTTCTTGCGGGTTGCATCTGCAGCATCACGGTCTTTAGATGGCCCAACCATAATCCGAACCCCTTTAGACGTTGGACTTTGGGTGACTTTATAACCTTTGGCTTTCAGTTTTGCCGCCAAAGCATCGGCATTGGCTTGGTTAGCAGCCAAAGCCACTTGTACCATCCACTGCTTATCACCTTCTTCCAATAACTTACGTGCTTTTTCAGCTTCAGTCTTTTTCTTGGCTGCTTCTTCAGCTTTGCGTTTTTCCTCAGCTTTACGCTTATCTTCGGCAGCCTTACGTTCTGCTTCTTTTTTCGCTTCAGCGGCTTTGCGCTCTTGTTCAGCTTTACGTTTTGCATCGGCTTGGCGTTGTTCTTCCGCTAAACGTTTTTCTTCTGCAATGCGTTTTTCTTCCGCTAAACGCTTTTCATCTGCTGCTTTTTTCTCTGCAGCACTACGCTCTTGCGCAGCTTTTAACTCAGCAGCTTTCTTGGCATCCGTTGCCTTTTGCTGCTCTAACTTCTTTTGCTGGGCGGCTTTTTCTTCAGCCAAACGCTTTTGCTTGGCTTGTTCATCTTCGACCAATTCAGGCGGAATATTGTCAGAACTTTGCTGCTGACCAGAACGCAATGCATTTAAAGCAGCATATTCTTCTGCAGCTTTACGCGCTGCTTCAGCTTCTGCCTGTTGCTGCATTGCTAAAAACTCAGCTGCACGCGCTTCTTGCTCTGCCACTGCTTTTTCACGCGCACGGCGTTGTTCTTCAAGCAGACGCTGTTCGGTTTGCACATCGACAGTTAAAGGCTGCAATTGCACCATTTCTGCCTGATTGGCATTTTTATGTTGAACTTGTTCGGCTTGGCTTGGGGTTTTCACATTATTTTGATGTATTTCTTCTTGCCCTTTTAAAAGCAATGCTGCCAATAAAACACCACCACCTAATAAAACAACGCCACCCATCCAGCGCTGTTTGTTATTCATTGACATTCTTCCAAATACTCCCATACCGCTTCTAAGGTATGAAATGATCCACATACCAAAATCAGCTGATTATTTTTTGTTTCATCCAGTGCTGATTTAAAAGCCAATTGTATACTGTCGAAGTGTTGTATTGTTTCGCCTTGCAAAGCCTGATCCAAAACCGTGATCTCCGCCGCACGAGGCACATTTAATGTGGCAATTTTCCACATTACGACACTATCTTTCAATAACTCAACCACAGAATTTATATCTTTATCTGCAAGCATTGAAAAAACACTGACCACTTCAGTGTACTGTTTATTGTAATTTAAGAAATTGCGCAATTGCTTTAACAAAAATTCAACGCCATGCGGGTTATGTCCTGCATCAAAAATCACGGTTTTGCCCTGAATTTGACGAATTTCAAAACGTCCCGCCAATTTGGCCGTTTGAATACCTTGTGCAATTGCATCTTGGGTGATTTCTAAACCACTGTGCAAGACTGCTGCCACAGCCGTTGAAATATTATCAAGTGCCAAGCTGCCTGCGGGAAGTTTTAAGGTGCAGCCCGATGCAGCAAACATCCACGACTCACCATCTTGCATGTCCCGATAAAAATAATCACGATTCAGGGTAAACAATGGTGCATTACAAGCTGCTGCCTTATCTTGAATAGCTTGAGGCAAATCTTGCTGACCTGCAAAAATGACAGGAATGTTAGGACGAATAATGCCTGCTTTTTCATAGGCAATTTTTTCGATGCTATCGCCTAACCAATCGACATGGTCTAAACCGATATTGGTAATAACCGCCACATCTGGATTAACGACATTGACCACATCTAAGCGTCCGCCTAAACCGACTTCAAGCACCCACACATCGCAGTCACGTGCTTTAAAAATCACAAAGGCTGCCAAAGTCGTGGCTTCAAAGAAAGATAAACTCAGATCGCAATCACGTCGTGCTTGATCGACTTGCACAAAAGCATCAATCAAACTTTGGTCATCGACCTCGACACCTGCTAATTTGACCCGTTCATTAAAACGGTAAATATGCGGCGATTGGTACAACCCAACCCGATAGCCCTGCGCATTTAAAATAGCCGCTAAAGTGGTTGTGGTTGAGCCTTTGCCATTGGTTCCCGCAACCGTAATGACTTTAGCTTTAGGATGGGTTACACCCAATTTTTCTGCAACGGGAATGACCCGTTCCAAACCTAAATCAATACCCGTAACGTGAACATGGCTCCAATAATTGAGCCATGTGTTTAAATCATCGGTTGCAAGAGGTGCTGTGTTCAAGGCAAGTTCATCAGTTTCGCAAGAATACGATAAACTGTATCACGTAATGCATGACGATGGACAATTTGATCGACCACACCATGATCAAGTAAGTATTCTGCACGTTGGAACGGTTCTTCCAGTTTTTCACGTACAGTTTGCTCAATGACACGTTTACCCGCAAAACCAATCATCGCTTTAGGTTCTGCAATGTGCACATCACCCAGCATCGCCAATGATGCAGTTACACCACCATATACAGGATGTGTTAATACTACGATGTAAGGTAAGCCTGCTTCTTTCATACGTTGAATTGCTGCAGAAGTACGCGCCATTTGCATTAATGACAACATGCCTTCTTGCATACGCGCACCGCCCGATGCTGCGAAGCAAATTAACGGTTGTTTTTGCTGAATCGCACGTTCAGCAGCTTGCACAAAACGGTCACCCACTACGGTACCCATTGAGCCGCCCATAAAATCAAACTCAAATGCACAAGCAATGACTGGCATATCTTTTAATAAGCCCTGCATCACCACTAAAGCTTCGGTTTCACCCGTTTTCTTTTGCGCTTCAGTCATACGCTCAGGATAAGCTTTGCTGTCTACAAATTTGAGTGGGTCTTTGGCAGAGAATTCTTGACCTAATTCGTTTTGTACTTGGTCAAAGAACCAAGTTAAACGCTCACGCGCTTTCATGCGTAAATGTTCATCACATTGTGGGCATACATAAGCGTTGAACGACATTGCCGTACGTGTCACCAAGGCATGACATTCTGGACATTCAATCGTTGGTTCAGTAAAGATCGCTTTTAACGCTTGTTGCTCATCTGGTGTTTCAATACCAGGTACACCACGTGCAGTCCACGGCGTCGATGGGCTTAGAATTTTCCCTGTTTTCACTTCTTGACTCATACTAACTCATCGAGCGCAGCTCGAAGCTCCTTCACTTTATTAACCGTTGCAATGACGGCTTGTTCTGGTGCTAAGCTCGCAAATTGTTTTACAAAAGCACTTCCGACAATGACTGCGTCGGCAGCCGCGCCCATTGATTTGGCAGATGCAGCATCACTGATGCCAAAACCCACACCCACAGGCACGTTGGTTACAGCTTTAATCTGTTGGATGCGGGTTGCTGCTTCTGCAACATCAAGTGTTGCTGCACCCGTCACGCCTTTCAAAGAAACATAATAAATAAAGCCACTGGCTTGGTTTGCAACAAATTGAATACGCTCTGGTGTAGAAGTTGGCGCTAACAAGAAAATTTGATTCATCCCATATTTATTCAGGACTTCATCAAATTCTTGGGCTTCTTCAGGTGGTAAATCGACCAGAAGTACACCATCGACACCACAGTCATGTGCATATTCAACAAACTTTTCATAACCAATGACTTCTACAGGGTTTAAATATCCCATCAATACCACAGGAGTTTCCTGATCTTTTTGACGGAACTCTTTGACCATGTTTAAAGCATCTAGCGTATTGGTTCCACCTGCCAACGCTCGCTCTGCAGCGAGGGCAATTACTGGACCATCAGCCATTGGGTCTGAAAACGGCAAACCTAATTCAACGACATCTACCCCTGCCTCGACCATTTGATGTAACAACGGAACTGTGACTTCTGGATGAGGGTCACCTGCCATAACATAAGAAACCAAGGCCTTACGCTGTTGAGATTCAAGCTGTGCAAATCGTGTGGCTAAACGTGACATAGGGTTGTATTTTCCTTGAATGATTAAAACTGAGACATTTGCTATTGTAGAAATACAAATTGACCCATTGTAACGCTATTTTTTACTCAATGAATAGCGCACAGGCATGAGTTGCTGCATTTCTGTTTGCAAAACGATTTATTCAGAACAACCGCGAGGCTACATTTACTGATATTTGCGCTTTTTTCTCAATGATCAAAGATGCCTAATTTTGCCTGCTTATCGGTTTTTGAAACTTGCTCAATCGTGCTTTTAAATTTAAAAATATTGATAAAAATAAACAACTTCAGGTTTTATCTTAGGCTTTATCAACCTTGCAAAAGCTGATTCGGTCATGGCTACACACAGCTTATTTTCAATCTCTTAGCGCGAAATCACCTGTTGATAATGAGCCAATCCATACTATTTATGGCGTATTTTGCTGTAGAGAAAGTGCATCCTCAGCTTGCTGCAACTGCTGTTTACGTTTTAGCAAGGTCTGTCCTGTACAGGCTTTATAGGCACGCGCCAAAGCCGATTGGTCTGAATAACCCAACAACTGTGCAATATCGCTTAGGCTCACATTTTGTCGCAGTAAGTTTTCACAGCGCTGCATCCGTTCTATTTCAAGAATCTGTTTAAAACCCGTACCTTCCTGTTTAAGCTGACGCTGTAACGTACGCCCTGAACGAAATAAACGCTGCGCCACCCATTCAATGCTCGGCACTTGCTGTTCATAACGTAAATAATGCGCCACCTGCTCTTGGACTTGCTGCTGCACGGTTTCTAATTGTGGTTTTAACGCAATCGCATCTTCAGCTTGTTTGGTGAGTAAATGAATTAAAGAGGGATCGGCTTGCTGTGGTTTTAAACTGAGGCTTTCTAAATTTAAAACAATTTGATATTCCGCTTGCTTAAATAAAACCTTACAACCATAAAACTTTTCATAATGCAGCATCGCCATACGCGGTGCATGGGCAAAATGAATCTCCCGTATCGGAGAGTGTTGAAAATCAAAAATTTGCATGGCCAATTGAGTCATACAAGCAAAAGTCATTTCATGAACCAAGCTGTATTTTTCATCCACCAATGGCCATGATAAATATAAAGCATCTGATTGTTGTTCCAGTCGCATTGGTACGGCTGCCGTACCATCCACCACCAAGCGACTAAAACGCATCATATATTGAATGGCTTCTGCAACACTGTTACTACGCGATGCCATATAGCCAAGCACGCCAAAATGTTCAGGCTGAATATAACGTGCCAATTCAAAAACGAGCGTTGGACAATCTAAAAACTGAATACTGTGTTGGATGATCTCGTTAAAAAACTGATAGGACGATTGGGTATCCATGGGCAATGCCAACACATGCTGTAACTGCTGCAATTGTGCAGGCGAAAATCCAAGCTGCTCAGGAACTCTGCCCTGTGCAGATAAATAGCGTAACCAAAGTTGATAATAACCATTCGGAATTTGAATTTCGCTCATGTGCTTGCTCATTTTGACATGCATCATTTTCTTTTGTCGCTTAATGTATAAAAACTGGCAAATACTGTCAAAACAAATCTGCCAAAGCCCGACATAATGCAAACAGGATTGACCAGAGTGAAATAAAATAAAATGAATGCACTTGTCCAATATCATGCTGCGCCCATAGTACGCAGCAATCTCGATTTTAAATTAGCCGATGTGCCGCGTTACTGGTTTGCAGGTGACCCGTTTTTAACCCGCATGTTTGATGCTTTGAGCCTGACTTTTCCTGATGGCGAGCGTTATTTCATTCAATCGGTACGTTTGTTCCGTGATCAAATTCAAGACCCTGACTTAAAACAGCGTGTTGCCGATTTTATTCGACAAGAAGCTCAGCACGGCATTGCACACGACAAAATGAATCAGGTCATGAAAGATCAAGGCATGCCTGTAGATCAGTTTATTCAGCGTCTAAACAAAGTGTTTAAGTTTGAACTGAAATATCGCTCGCCCCAATACAACATCGCCATGACAGCAGCTGCGGAACATTTAACCGCACTTATGGCAGAAACTTTTTATGGCGAAAAAGACACGCTGCAAGATGCACATCCTTATGTCCGTGCTTTATTTGCATGGCATGCGATTGAAGAAATGGAACATCGTGATGTGGCGTTTGATGTGATGCAACAGGTGGGCAATGTGCCTGAAGTGACTCGAAAAATGGCGTTGGTGCTGACCACAGGTTTAATGTTCGGATTTACCCTGTACCGCGCCAATGTCATGCTGAGATGCGATGGGTTTAATCGTACCCAGCGCCTTAAAATGAATGTACGTGGCTTGCAATGGCTGTTTGGCAAACAAGGGAAATTACGCAAAATGCAATCACAATATCGTGATTGGTTTAAACCTGACTTTCACCCTAGCCAACATCCAATCATCGCGCAATATGATGTCTGGCTTGAGACTTTGGCGCAAACAGGCGACCCAATTCAGGCAGGTGAAGCATTTTGGCAGGCAGGAAAATAAAGCTTTTGGTTTTGCTTGGCTTTTAACCAATGAACACCTAAGCATTGCTTAGCTTTATACAAACTTGCCTCTAATATCTTTATATAAAGTAAGGCATAAGGCAATGCTGAGTCATATCTTATTATTTCTTATTTATGAGTGACCAACACAGTTTAAGCGTAAGAGATCGCTGTTACTGTTACAGCTCCATCTCCTACGCAGAAAAAGGTTTTAGTCCTGATTCATAATAAAAAAGTATTGGCGATAATATTTCAGCTCAGCAATCGAATCACGAATATCATCCATCGCCAAATGCGACGCATTCTTTTTCAAACCGCTCATAATTTCTGGACGCCAGCGCTTTGCCAACTCTTTCACTGATGAAACATCCAAATTACGATAATGGAAGTACTGTTCCAATTCAGGCATTAAACGGTGTAAAAAACGGCGGTCTTGGCAAATTGAGTTGCCACACATTGGCGATGTTTTAGGATTGACCCATTTTTTTAGAAACTCAATGGTTTGCTGCTCTGCATCCTGCGCAGTGAGTTTGCTGCGACGCACACGCTCAATTAAGCCCGATTGTCCATGCTGACGTGTATTCCACTCATCCATGGCATTTAAAATACGATCAGGTTGATGCACAGCCAGCACAGGACCTTCTGCCAAAATATTTAAATGATCATCGGTCACAATGGTAGCCACTTCAATAATTTGGTCGTTATCGGTATCTAAACCTGTCATTTCCAAATCAATCCAAATGAGGCGAGTATCAGGCGTGCTGCTCATAAATGTGCAATCTTATTCGGCTTAAAAACAGCATAGTAGCAAATTTCTTGCTTCTTGGCTGTAACTGTGCCCCCGCTTCATGCTATTTTTGCCATCCTGAGTTCATGGTTTTTTAGGATATGAATGGCTTTAATTCGTAAGCGTCGATTGACTGAACAACAGCAACGTCGAATTGAAAAACAACACAAGTCACGTCAGGCAGACATTGACACTTCACATGATTTAGAAGGCTTGGTGGTACAACACTATGGTCGTCAATTAGAAGTGCAGGCTTTATCTGTTCCTGAAATTCATCCTGAAAAACCTGTGGTGCACGCAGGTGAGCCTGAACCGTTTTGGAAACCTATCGAAATAGGCAGTATTTGGCGCTGTCATACTCGCACCAATTTAGAATTATTGGTGACGGGAGATCGGGTCAAATGGCAAGCCGATCCGAATACAGGTTTAGGAATTATTACCGCGATTCATCCACGCCAATCTTTATTGACCCGACCTGATCGTTATCACAAAGTTAAACCTGTTGCCGCCAATATCAGTTTGATTGTGATTGTTTTTGCGCCTTTGCCTGAACCTGCACCGGGCTTGATTGACCGCTATTTGGTTGCTTGTGCCGATGCCGATATTCCCGCCTTATTGGTTTTAAACAAATCTGATTTACTCAAAGAAAACGACCCGATTTTAGACTTGCTCAAGGAATATCAAGACTTGGGATATGAAGTTATGCAAACCCAATCCGATGCGAATTTAGAGCATTTAGCGGCACGTTTAGCAGGTGAAACGGTAGCTTTTGTCGGGCAATCGGGCGTGGGTAAAAGCTCGCTGATTAATGCCATCGTGCCCGAAGCGGCGCAAAAGACCAATATCATTTCGGAAAACTCGGCACTTGGACAGCACACCACAACCTCTACTCGTTTAATTGGCTTTGGAGATGGTGCTGCCTTAATTGACTCACCGGGGATTCGTGAATTTGGTTTGTGGCACTTGAGCCAAGATAAAATTCAAAATGGTTTTCCTGAAATTGAAAACCTGTTGGGTCATTGCCAATTCCGCAACTGTACCCATAAACATGAAAAGCAATGTGCGCTGCGACTGGCTGCTGCAGAAGGCGAAATTTTATCGCGTCGTTTAGACAGTTATTTAAGACTGTGTGATGAAATTGCCGAAGCGCAACAAAAAAATTAATTTTATTGTGGCGCTGCCCTTGAAGCGGTGTTTTTGATCGCCATATTTATACGCTATACTCTTGAACAATTTTGACATTGTAATTAGGTGACTTGTGGAACGTTGGTTCGAATTTATGGGGAATCATCCCTTCTTATTTGGGACGCTGGCTGTATTGGTAGTGTTGTTCTTTGTGTTAGAAGGTCAACGCAATGGTCGCAAAATTTCCCCACAATCTTTGGGTATTTTAGTCAAAGCTAAAAATGCCATGTTGATTGATTTACGTGATGCCAAAGATTTCCGTGAAGGTCATATCAGTGGTAGCCGCAATATTCCCTATAGCCAAATTACCAAGCATGTTGAAGAGTTAAAAACCTCAGATCGCCCATTGGTCTTTATCTGTAACTTGGGTCAGGTTGCAGGCAGTGCTTTACAACAGGTCGCACATACCGATGCCTATCGTTTAGATGGCGGTATTAGCAACTGGAAAGCACAAGGTTTACCTTTAGTAAAAAGCAAATAGTTTTACCCAATATTTTTCGCAAGGAGAACAATCATGGCTGAAGTCACTATTTATTCAACGACTGTATGTCCATACTGCATTCGTGCAAAACAACTCCTTGAGCGTAAAGGCGTTGCCTATAAAGAAATTAATTTGTCGAATGAAGCGCCTGAAGTACGTGTTGAATTAATGCAACGCACCAATCATCGTACCGTTCCACAAATTTTCATCAATGACCAGTTTATTGGCGGCTTTGACCAATTATATGCGTTAGATCGCGAAGGCAAGCTCGATCAATTATTGGCATAAACATAACACGATAACCAACTCTTAAGGATTTAACATGAGTGAAGAACAACAAGCTCAACCACAATTGGCATTAGAGCGTATTTATACCAAAGACATTTCTTTTGAAGTTCCTGGGGCACAAGTATTTACCAAAGAATGGCAGCCTGAATTGAACATCAACCTGTCATCTTCTGCAGAAAAAATTGATCCAACCCACTTTGAAGTAGCATTAAAAGTTGTGGTTCAAGCCAACAACGCGGGCGATACTGCATTTATTGTTGATGTTACCCAAGCTGGTATTTTCCTGATTGATGGCGTTGAAGAAGAGCGTTTACCGTACATTCTTGGCGCATACTGCCCGAACATTTTGTTCCCATTCTTGCGTGAAGCAGTGAATGATATGGTTACCAAAGGCAGCTTCCCACAATTATTGTTAACGCCAATCAACTTCGATGCCGAGTTTGAAGCCAATATGCAACGTGCTCAAGCCGCTGCAGCTGAAGGTCAAGCTTAATTCGCGATTGGATATAAAAAAACCGCTGAAATTTCAGCGGTTTTTTATGTCATCCGTTTGCTGATGGACGATCAAAATTAAAAATCATCATCCTGAGATGGATCTCGATACAAGGCATCATGAATCGCTTCGACCAATTGCTGCGCAATTTCCTGTTTCGAGGCTTTTTCCAAATCGCGTTTTTCCATACGGTAGCTTTCGGCAAAAAATACCGTCATGGCATTTTCATCGGAAGCAAAACCAATATCGGCACGGGAAACGTCATTGCAGGCAATCATATCCAGTTTTTTCGCCACCAACTTGCCTGCTGCATACTCTTCTACATTGCGGGTTTCTGCAGCAAAGCCAACCATAAACGGACGTTTTTCCTGTTGCGCAATGGTCGCAACAATATCAGGGTTTTTGACCAACGCCACATTCAGCTCATCGCCTAATTTTTTAATTTTGTGTTCCGCAATTTCTGCCACGCGGTAATCTGCCACCGCGGCTGTAGCGATGAAAATATCACAGCCTTGTTCAAGCATCTGCAAACTGGTATCTAGCATTTGAATTGCAGAAGACACATTAATTCGCTGTACCCCATTTGGCGTATCTAAACTAACTGGGCCTGCAATAAGCGTGACTTTTGCCCCTGCTGCATAACAGGCTGCAGCCAAAGAAAAACCCATTTTGCCTGTACTATGGTTAGAAATATAACGCACAGGGTCTAAAGCTTCGCGGGTTGGGCCTGCTGTAATGGTGACATTTTTGCCTGCCAACATGCCAAATTTTTCCACCAAAGCACGCTGTGCCTGATGAAAATACTGCGTCACCTGATGCGCCAAATCTTCAGGTTCTGGCATACGCCCTAAACCAACATCTCCACAGGCTTGTTCGCCCGCATCGGGCATAATTACATGCACGCCATCTTCCACCAAAGTGGTTAAGTTACGCTGTGTGGCTTTGGCTGCCCACATTTGCTGATTCATGGCAGGTGCAACCCAAACTGGTGCAGTGGTGGCTAAATATAAAGTACTGAGCAAATCATCGGCCAGACCTGCAGCAAATTTGGCTAAGGTGTCGCAACTGGCGGGCGCAACCAAAATTAAATCGGCCCACCGTGCCAATTCAATATGCCCCATGCCTGCTTCGGCTTCGGTATCTAATAATTCGGTATGTACAGGATTGCCCGACAATGCTTGAAAGGTCAGCGGTGTAATAAAAGCTTGTGCCCCTCTGGTCATGACCACGCGAACACTAAACCCTGCATCCTTTAAACGACGCACTAAAATCGCACTTTTATAGGCCGCAATGCCGCCTGTCACAGCTAAAATAATGTTTTTATGAGGGAGTACGCTTAAATCGAAGCTCACAAATAAGCCACCTTTTTGTTGCAGTGGGGCTCACAATAGCATTAAATAATGTCATTCCCAAGAGATCTGTTGGGATTTAAGTTTCAAATTTAGAATAACAAAGTCAAATAACAATGCATTTATCTATTAAACATTGGCCTGAACAAGAACGGCCACGTGAACGTCTCATTCAAAATGGTGCTGCCAGTTTATCTGATGCCGAACTATTGGCTATTTTTTTGCGCTCAGGCTCACAGCAACATTCTGCGGTGGAGTTGGCACGATTGCTAATTCAGCATTTTGGCAATCTCACTACTTTACTCGATGCACCCATTGCCGAGTTGTGTCAATTTCACGGCATGGGTAACAGTAAATATTCACAGCTCATGGCAGTTAAAGAACTTGGACGGCGCTATGTAGCCGAACATTTAAAACAAGATGCACTTGAGCTTAGCAATTCCAAACGCTTGATGGAGTATCTGCGTTTTGAACTTTTGGGCGAAACCCAAGAAGTGTTTGCGGTGCTTTGCCTTGATGCCTGTTTACGCAAAATCAGCTTTAAAAAATTATTTTATGGTGCATTAAATTCGTGTGAAATTTCCATTAATCAATTGCTACGTTTTGCGATTAGTCAACATGCCACAGCGATTGTGATTGCACACAATCATCCTTTCGGCTTACCACAACCTTCACCTGCAGATTTAGTCCTGACGCAGCAGATTCAGCAAGCCTGTCAGTTGCTAGAGCTGCGTTTGATCGATCACTGCATCATCTCAAGTGAAGGTAATTTTTCCTTTGCCGAACAACAACTGCTTAAATTTGAGCACACTTAAAATTTGCATATTGACAAAGCCTGCACAAGCACAGAAGATCATCAAAAAATTGTGATGATTCTAATAAAATGATAGTCGATCAACCCAGTGTATTTAACTTACTGTTTTCTTGGCGGGGCACGATTTTACCGAAGGTCTTACCGCCTTTGGGCTTGGTGATGTTGATCTCCACCATTATTGGCGGTTTGTCTTATATTGGTTATTTTCATTTTCCAGAATTGCCTTTGGTTGGCTTTACTTTAATTGGGGTGGTGCTGTCGATTTTTTTGGGCTTTAAAAACTCTGCCTGTTATGACCGTTGGTGGGAGGCACGTAAACTTTGGGGCATGCTGATTGCCAACGCGCGCCACTTTGACCGCGACTGCCGTATACTTAGTCAAGCACGACGTGAACGCGTCATTCAGCACGTCATTGTATTTGCCAATGTCTTGCGCGACCGCCTGCGTCATCAAACTGCCAATCCAACCGAGTTAATTCAAACCAGTGGCATGAGTCAGCAAGCAATTACCCAACTGTATCAACAAGCCAATGCGCCGCAATACACGCTCAGTTTGATTCAATGGGAGTTAATGCAAGCACTTAAAGAGGGCGAAATTTCCGATATTATTTACACACAAATGAATCAACACGTCACAGAGCTGAGTTTGGTACTCACGGGTTGTGACCGTATTGCTACCACACCGCTCCCTTTTGCGTATTCAGTCCTACTTAACCGAACAGTGTACTTTTTCTGTTTTATGTTGCCCTTTAGTTTAGGGTCTACACTCGGATTGGCGACTCCGCTTTTGGTCGGTATTTTGGCTTATACTTTTTTAGGTCTGGATGCGCTCAGTTCTGAAATTGAAGAACCTTTTGGCACGCAAAGCAATGACTTACCTTTAGATGCCATGGTAAGAACCATTGAAATTGAATTATTGGGTACGTTGGGTAAACCAACGCCACCACCAATTCAGGCACAGGACAATAATTTGCTTTAGACCCTCTTCCCAACCTTCTCCCAGAGGGAGAAGGAGTTTTTATCCTTTCTAAATTTTAATAATGGATATCACATCTGCTTATATGAGAAGGTTGGGATGAGGGAGTTACTCAACAAAACTCTCCCAAATCCCAATTTGACCATCTTTCACCCGCGGAATATTGCCCAATTTAATCCAGGGCATATGCTCACCATGAAAATCACTGCCAATCGAAACTTTCAGACCATGTTCCGCAATCATGCGATCCACCATTTGACGGGTCGATGCAGGGTCAATATTAGGCGGCAATTCCACTGCATCACCCCCATATTTGGCAAAAATTTCAATTAAATAACGAATATTGGTCGCAGATAAATCATAACGGGTTGGATGCGCCAACACGGCAAAACCCTGACTGTCGTGAATCACCCGAATCGTATCTTCCAAACTCAAGCCATCAAATTTCACATAAGCCTTTTTGCCTTCTTTGATGTATTTATCAAATGCTTGCTGCACACGCGTTACAATGCCTTTTTCCTGTAAAGTTTTGGCAATGTGCGTACGGGTAATCCGATCTGCTACGCCTTCGACTCTAAGAAGTACATCATTATAAATATCTTGTCCAATCAGCGGAGTGAGTAAATCACAAATTTGTTTGGCACGTTCTGCACGAATTTGTTTTTGCTGTTCCAGCAGCGCCTGTAAAGGTGCAGGATTTTGCATGTTTAGCGCCACCACATGCACGCTATAGCTTTTTTTAGTGGCAGGACGTGACCATTGACTGGAAATTTCCACTCCCGAAATAATCTTTAAATCTTGCCCCTGAGCCGCTTGCTCTGCCAAAGCCAGCCCATCCATTGTGTCATGATCAGTCAATGCCAAGGTATGAATGCCCTGCTGAATTGCCGCAGACACCAATTCTCCAGGTGACAAAGTTCCATCAGAAATATTACTATGTGTATGTAAATCTACGCCGTGCATCACTTATACTATGTCATTTATTTGATCAGATTTAGATACTCTAACATGAAAGCACTTTTAGACTTTGTGCCCCTCATTATTTTCTTTTATTTATACAAAACTGTAGATCCAAAAGACACTAATCATCAATTACTACAACTCATCGGCTCTGCAGGCGGTGTCGATAACAACCATATTTTGGTGGCCACCACAGGTCTGATCATCTCGATGTTAGTGGTGTACGGCGCATTGTTCATCATGCAAAAATTCCGTTTAGATAAACAACAGTGGATTGTGCTGTTTATGACCGTAATTTTTGGTGGCGTTACTTTAATGTTAAGCGATGACTTTTATATTCGCCTGAAAGCTGCCATTTTAAACATTGTATTTGCAGGTGCTTTTTTGCTATCACCATGGTTCAGCAAAGACCGTAAACCACTGATTCAACGCTTATTTGGGCCTGTGTTCAACTTGACCGAAGTTGGCTGGAAAAACCTGAATTATGCTTGGGCAGCCATGTTTGCAGTCATGTCTTTCCTACACGTATTTTTTGCATTTTTATTTAGGGATGGAAAATATTGGGGCGAATTCACCGCTTTTGGTGACATGATTGTGATGTTTTCCTTTATCATTGTGCAGTTTATTGTATTGCGCAAATACTTTAAAACATCTGAATAATTTCTGATCTACGATATTCGAGAGTAATTATGCCTTTATTTGTTCTGAGTTGTACTGACCGTGAAGGTACACTGGAAAAACGTCTTGCGACCCGTCCTGCACATCTTGCACGTTTGCAACAACTCGATGCTGAAGGTCGTTTAATTGTGGCGGGGGCAATGCCAAAAGACCCAAACAATCCGCAAGCAGGCTTTTATGGCAGCACCATGATTGTCGATTTTGACAGTCGTGAAGCACTCGATGCATGGCTACAAGATGAACCTTTCTTAAAAGAAGGCGTATATAGCCACATTGACGTTAAGCCATTCAATAAAGCATTCCCTCAAGGATAAGCGCTATGCGTTTCGTTGTTGCCAGTGTTGTTGCTGTTCTGCTCAGTTCACCTGTTTATGCAGTTGAGCCAGCCACAACCACACCTAATGCACCTGCTCCTGCTGCTGTGACCAACACGGCAACTGTAACAACAGCCAATGGGGTTACTCCTGCACAAGATAAGTCCCTAACTGCAGAACAAATTGCCAAAAATAAAGCCCTTCAGGAAGCCAAAACCAAAGCCTTGATTAAAGATCAAAGCACACGTTTACAACAACTTGAACAAGCGAATCTCGATGCTTTGGCACAGAATCAGGAACTGCAACTTAAAAACGATAATTTAGGCGTGCAAGTTCAAGTACTGCAAAGTGAACGCAGTGCGCAAATGTTTTTATACGGTGCTGCAACACTCGCGGTTGGCGTATTGCTCGGCTTCTTAATTGCTAGCTATGTCTATACCAAACGTCGCCGCCAATGGTAAGGTGAGCATTCACCTCTTGATTTAAGGTACTCTGGTTTTGTTTCAGCCTATTCAAACTGCCGAGCTGGATTGGCAACTGGTCGATGGTATTGATGTGCCCATTTCCAAACAATTTGGCGATGTGTATTTCTCTAAAGACAACGGTTTATTAGAAACACGGCATGTGTTTTTACAGGGCAATGACTTACCCATCCGTTTAGCAGCGCTGAATGATTTTGAATATTTTTGTGTAGGCGAAACAGGCTTTGGTACAGGCTTAAATATTTTAGCGCTCTGGCAATTATGGCAACAGGTACGTCCCAATAATCGCAGCCATTTACACGCAATTTCTGTCGAAAAATTTCCACTTTGCAAAGCCGATCTTATACGTGCCTTAGCGGCTTGGCCCGAACTCAGTCATCTGTCTGAACAGCTGATTCAGCAATACCCTGCCGCTATTGCAGGCTGTCATCGTTTAAACTTTCCAGATGAACGCTTTAGCCTAGATTTATGGCTAGGCGATGCTCAGGAAGTTTTTCCTGTCATTGCTAAAACTGCTCCTGTCAATGCGTGGTTTTTAGATGGCTTTGCACCCGCCTGTAACCCCGATATGTGGCAGGAAACCGTGCTCAACCCGATTGTAGCACTGTCCGATTATGGCACGACTTTTGCCTCATTTAGTGTGGCAGGCGTACTCAAACGTGGCTTAAAACAACACGGTATTCACATCACCCGCCCACGCGGTTTTGGGCATAAACGGGAAATGCTGAAAGCCATCTGGCAAGCGCCTGAAATAGAGCCAATATCCGATCAGAACGAAACTCAAATTACAACAAATACCACAACAAGCAACCAACAGCGCCATATTGCGATCATAGGCGCAGGAATTGCGGGTTTAAGCTGTGCGTGGGCATTTTCCCAACGAGGGCATCAAGTCACGCTCTATGACCAAACAGCGCCACTTGCAGGCGGTTCTGGCAATCCTTTGGCACTCTTAAACCCAAAACTTTGCCCAATTCATCAAAGTGCTGATCATTTAATGACTTTGGCATGGCAACATGCTTTAAATCACTATGCCGCATTCAAAGCATTTCGTCCGTTGCAGATTCATCAACTGGCACTTAAACATGCCGATGAATTGCTGGATTTAGCCACACAATACCCAAAAGGTATTTTAGCAGCACAGAGTGCAACCGAACTTACGCCACAAAGCGACTTTGCCAGTTTAAACTTATTGCAAGCAGGAGCAGTTTCTCCACATCAACTGCGTGATGAAATTCTTGCGCATCCGCACATTCAGTTTCAGCAAGCTCAAATTAAACAAATCACCACGACAGCACAGCAACTGATCTTACACAGCGTAGATACTGAACTTGGAGTGTTTGATCATGTCATCGTCTGTGCAGCGCTGCAAAGCGGTGCTTTTTTTGAGCATTACCCTGTGCTTAAACCGATTCGTGGGCAAGTCAGCTGGGTAAATAATACAGATCAGGCTTTGCCATTATCACAAGCCTATAGCTATGGCGGCTATTGCATGCAGCTCAATGCCGATCAACTGATTTTAGGTGCATCGTTTTATCCAAATCGGGAAGATTGTGACGTCTTGGCAGAAGACCATGTGCATAACTACGAACTTATCCACAGTGTCTTTCCTGCGTATGCCGAAAACTTAGCACCCGTAGATACTTGGCAAGGTCGCGCTTCGCTACGCGCCCAAAGTAAGGATTATTTTCCCCTACTTGGCAAAATGCGTGATGATCAGGAAATTTACAGCTTTGCAGGACTCGGTTCTAAAGGCTTTTTATTTGCCCCGTTGTGCAGTGAAATACTGGCGGCACAAGTTTTAGCAGAAGCCTGCGCTGTACCTAAAAACTTAGTACAAAAACTGGCAGCTACACGTTTTCAGAAAAAGGTGAAAACCAAGAAGCCTTATTTTAAAGCTCCTCCACCTTCAAGCTAACGCTCGCTTAGAGAAAATAGAAATAAAACGATACCCAACAAAAAAGCGCCTTACGGCGCTTTCTTCATATTGATGATACTTAGTGACCTTGTTCCAAAGGCATGCCTGCGTCGCGCGCAGCACGTGTACCACCCATTAAAACAACATATTCACGTGAGCTGTCCAAACCTTCTAGTTTTTCCGCTGCACGTGGGGCTTTACTTCCGCCACCACATAAAATGTAAATGGGTTGATCCGCCGACACCTGAGTGAGGCTCTCTGCTGATAGATCGTTAATTGGCTGATTCACAGCACCTTTAACATGAGCTTCTGCATAAGCACTTGCATCACGTACATCCCAGATAATCGCGTCAGCTGGGAACTCAAATGTTGTAATTTCTTGTTTACGGATCATTGCGCACTCCTTTGATGTAAAACAACACTTGGCAAATGAAGAAAACATCCCTAGCATCTCAGATATTGTTTCCATTTGCAAAGGTCTTCATTATGCCTTCTTTCGATATTGTTTCTGAATTAGAACTTTTTGAAGTGAATCATGCGGTTCAAAACACACAAAAAGAAATCGGTACTCGTTTCGATTTTCGTGGTCAGGATGTTTCTATCGACCTCAATGAAAAAAACAAAGAGATTAAAATCTCCACTGAAAGTGATTTCCAATGTGAGCAAGTGTATACCATGCTCGAAAATCACTTCTATAAGCGTAAAGTCGACATTCAGGCGCTTGACCCACAAAAAATGACCGCATCGGGTAAAAATGTGATTCAAGTGATCAAACTTAAAGATGGTCTTGACTCAGATACCGCAAAAAAAATTAACAAAGCCATTAAAGACAGTGGCATTAAAGTGCAATCTTCTATTCAAGGTGACAAAATTCGAGTGACCGACAAGAAACGCGATACATTGCAACAAGTCATGGCGTTCTTGAAAGAGCAACAATTTGGTCTGCCGCTGCAATTTAACAACTTTAAAGATTAATTTGGGGATGTCATGACACCAACCAATCGCTTAAACAAACTGGTCAAAGCAACATCAAAATTGCCGAAAGGCATTCAAAGCCGCCTTTTGAGTCAAGCCTTTGGTCGTGTCGTGCCGATGGTGGGCACTGCGAAAATTCGCTATCAAGAAGTAACCCCATCGCAAGTGGTGGTCAGTCTTGCCAATCATAAAGCCATGCAGAATCATATTGGACAGGTACATGCCTGTGCTATGGCGCTGTTGGCTGAAACTGCCACAGGTTTTGTAACGGCTATGAATGTACCAGATAGTGCCATTGTGCTGATTAAAAGCTTGAAAGTAGACTTTAAACGTCCGACTCAAGGTGCAATGACAGCGATTGCCACACTCAGCCCAGAACAGCAACAACGCATGCACAGCACCGACAAAGGTGAAACACTGGTCAATGTCAGTGTGATTGATGAATCAGGCGAAGCCCCGATTCAGTGTGAAATGTTATGGGCATGGGTGTCCAAAGCACATTTAAAGCAAAAACAAGATTGATACTTGTTTCTCTCCAAAAAAATCCCAGCTACTATGCTGGGATTTTTTCATTACGATGTTTGATTCGCCTGAGCTTCTAACAACTTCTGTTTGGCTTCTTCAGGAATCTGACGTTTTGAGCCTTTGACATCAACCGCAACAAAGGTAAATACGCCTTCGGTGACACGCACGGCTTCACGTGAATCGTCATGGCTGTCCCACACTTCAATTTGCATTTGAATTGAAGTATTGCCCACTTTCAAAATTTTGGTGTAGCAACTGATCACATCGCCCACTTTTACAGGCACCAAAAAAGTCATTTGGTTAATGGAAATCGTGGCACAACGTCCTTTACTAAAACGCTCGGCATGAATCGCACCAGCCAAATCCATCTGTGAAACGATCCAGCCTCCAAAGACATCTCCACTCCAGTTGGTATCTGCTGGCATGGCAATTGTTTGTAGGGAAAGCACTCCCTCTGGTTTTGCATGAGAATCTGACACGTTCACTCCGGACATTTGCATTAAATTAGCACGAACAGTGCATTAAGACTGGGCATTGAGTTTCTGATCCAACCACTGTTGTAATTCAGTCGCTCGTAGCGCGCCGCTTATTCTAGCAATTTCATTGCTTTTATTCATCAATACCAGTGTTGGAATACTGCGCACATGAAACGCGCTGCTTAAACGTGAATTGGCCTCGGTATCAATTTTGGCAAACACCACCTGCGGATTTTGCTTGGCAACTGTTGCAAAATGTGGTGCCATCATTTTGCAAGGGCCACACCAGTCCGCCCAAAGATCAATCAGAATAGGTAAATCGCTATTTTGGATAAAATTACTGAAATTTTGCTCATTCAATTCAATGGGTGCAAGCGGAATCAGCGCTTGATGACACTGCCCACATGCAGGATTGGCAGATAATTTATCTTCAGGTACACGGTTTTTTGCACCACATCCAGGGCATACAATAATCATTTACTGAACTCCAAACAGTTGCTGTAAAAACTCTAATTGGGTCTGAATGGCTTTTTTAAACCATTCACCATGATAAATATCAAAATGTTGCATATCCCACTCTTCATATTGCACATAAGGCGCAATATTGGTGGCCGTTTCACGGCTCGATTCAATTGGAATCAGGCTGTCACGCTGTGCAGCAATAAATAACACAGGGATGTTGATTTGCCGCACTTCTTGAATGGGGCGATAACGAATCAAATTAAAAAATACCCGCGCAGGAATTTCTCCACTCCAGTAATGATCGGGGTTTACAATGGACATATAACCTGCATAACTGTCTGCTGTGGGTAAAAAGCACAGCGCCTTTTGCGCAACCACAGGCAGTGTTTTTGGCGACATGCCTACCTTTGCCCCCATATAATCCTGACTGGAGATTTTCAAGGCTTTAGGAAGTTGCTGCAAAGGATACAACTTGGCACTTTCCGCACCATCGACAAAAGGCACTTGTACCATCACCGCTGCCAAATTGTGTAATCTCGAAGCCAGACTGAGCACATATCCACCGCTCAGCGACGTCCCCCATAAAATCATGCGCTTGGCATCTATAGATTTACGTTCTGCGATATGTGAAATCATGCTGCGCCAATCATCTAACTGCGCTTCAATAGACACCAATTCACGCGGACGACCGGTACTCCCACCCCAGTAGCGATAATCGAACAACACCACAGCATAGCCTGCCTGTGCAAAACACTGCGCATATTGCACCAATTTAAAATGACGTAAAGCAGCCAGTCCATGTGCCATTAGAATTACTGCGGGTTTTTCTATAGATTTAGGGCGATAAAAGTCTGCAGCAATCACCTCGTGATCACTTTTGACATATAAAGGCTCGACCGTATAGGAATGCATAAGCGCTCCATTGCGTTATTTTATCGTTATCGTCGTTATAAATATTTCAGAACATTCTGCTCTTGAATCTGCTTAATGCTATCATAAAGCATATTGTCATGAATAAAATGATGGAGTATTCCCATGTCTGAACAAGTCGGTTTTGCGGGTCAAATTGGTCCTGAACATGTGAGCCAAGTTGTAGAGAAAGGCTTTAAGTCAATTATTAATAACCGCCCAGATATGGAAGGTGGTGCTGAGCAACCAACCAGTGCGCAAATTGAAGAAGCTGCACGTGCAGCAGGTTTAGATTATGTCTATCAACCTGTGGTGTCTGGTCAAATTACTGAAGTCGATGTGCGTACTTTTGCCAATCACTATAACGAATTGCCAAAACCTGTGTTGATGTTCTGCCGTACGGGTAACCGCTCAAACAACTTATTCCAGTTGGCAAAACAAATGGATTTGTTGGATGACTAAACCCATCCTCAAACATGTGTTTTGCTGTATTCTGATCTGCAGCAGTATCTCGTTGAGTTACGCAAACAATACACAGATGCTAACAAATAAAGTCAGCGTTGCAGGTCAGATGAATGCTGCCAAATTTTCACAATTAATGCGGCAAGGTTTTAAATCTGTGATTGTGAACCGCCCTGATCAAGAGATGGGCAATGTAGTCAAGGTGAGTGAATTACGCAATATCGCGGAAAAATCTCAGATCAGTGTGATTTATCAACCCGTTAATAGCGGTAAAATTTCTCAAACAGATATTCTTGAATTTGCCAAATATTATAATGAGCTTCCAAAACCCATTCTGATGATTTGTCGTAGTGGCTCTCGTTCTAGTGCGTTATTTCATCAGGCAAAATTTCAAGGTTTGTTGCATGAATAAAGTTTTATTGGTGGTGATATGTGTCTTGGCTCTGAGTGCTTGTAGTTCTATGCAAGTGCGCCCGACGGTGGGTGTGAGTGTGGGGACTTCTATTTAAATCTCTCAATAAAAAACAGCGCCGAAGCGCTGTTTTTAATTAATTTGCATTAAAACAATCATCTGACATACCAAATGGACTAATCATATTCGGCCCTGTTCCTGTTTGATCATTATAATCTGTTTCAATTAATGGTAGTTGAAAATCAAAAGTACTACCGAATGGAACAGATTGATTCTCCAAACGTGCACTTAGACTTAAGTTTAACCATTTGGAATAAGTTTTATCATAAACAAGATTAATAATCGCCTTACCATCTACATCAGTTTTCACTTTTACAAATGAGAGTGTCGAATTAGTAAGCCCCGCCTTATTCAAATAGACAACATTATTGATATCAATATTATTGAGTTTTAGTTTTTCAGAAACCAAGGCAGCATAAGTAATTGAATTACCATTCCAGTCTAAACCTGTCTCGTTTTTAACAGGTGAATTATTTAAGGTACAAATTGCTGAGCTTAATGGATAAAGACCAATATTTTTTGAAAAATAATATTTTCCTTTACTATATTGAATGGCACGAGATGAGATCGTTACGTCCTGGTTAGCATGTTCCTCACCCAAATCCAAGTAAACCTCTTGAATATAATTTCCATTGTTAGAGGTCAATTGGCCAAGACTCATAGAGTTAATACCGCCATACAAACTTTCATCAATATACTTTACTAAAGCAATCGGTTTGCTTTGTTCGCTCGTCACAACGCCAGATTCAACAACTTGTACTTTGAATTTTAACCCTTGTGAAAGCATGTTTGCTATTTGTGCTTCGGTCAATGCTGTTGTCAGTTTTGAACTAATAGTAAATGCAACATAACCTTCCTCATTAGTTGAAGCGACTGATTCACTTGAAATTGCAAGCTGATTATTAAATGAGTTTTCAAGTGAAATCTGTATTGGCTTATTATTTACAGAGTCAGTTCCATTAATAGCCTTGAGTTTGATCTGCACAGCAATTTTATCACCAACAACTGCAAGTGCCTGCTTGTCGGTTAAAATACTCCAATCATATTTGTTCGGTATTTCAACTACTTCTTTTTCTGGATCATAAGCCGAAATAAGATGAGGTTCTGAAGCTAAAGTATTACCTTTATCATCCTTAACAGATACCTTAACGTTTACACCTTTCAAGATTTCATTAATCGTGGATTCATCCAATCCCGCATCAACTTTAACATTAAATCGTGCAATACCCTGTCCATCAGTTTTGATTCCTGCGGATTCACCCTCTACCTCCTCACTTGATGGAATGTACTCAATCGCAGCTGTATTCTTTAATACATCTGTAGATTCAACTATTAAAGCAACATTAGGTAAAATAGCCCCATCATTCATTACACGTACAGACACTGTAAAAGTATCTCCACGCGCATTAAGTTTTTCTACTATTGGAAGATACTGAATTTGAATATTTTTAAACAGGTTTTCCTCTTGTGTGCCAGTTCCTGTTCCTGCGGTAGGAGCACTAACACCTTTATTATAGTACCCATCACTTCCACCGCCACCACAGCCAGCCAATAAAACTGCTAAAGCCACAGCCGAAAATTTCAAACTAATTTCTTTCTTTTTCATTGAGTTATTCCCCAAATCCCTCTAAAACTATGAGTTAATCAAACATATAATTAATATTGTCAGATATGTAACCATAGTTACTGCTTTATGTAAATAAAAGCATGATAAATGTTTTGCTTGTGTTAGCCTAAATTTATTTATTACATGAAGTAGCTCACAAATGTACGACCTCATTATTATTGGTGCAGGCACCGCAGGCATTAGCGCCTATAAAGAAGCGATTAAATACACCCAAAATCTACTCATCATCAATCACGGCCCATGGGATACCACCTGTGCCCGCGTTGGTTGTATGCCCAGCAAAGTTCTCATCTCTAGTGCCAATCGCATGCACGACTTTCAGCATGCACAAGAAGTTGCACTCACGGTAGATGCAAAAATTGATACATCCCAAATCATGACGCACGTACGTCAATTACGTGATCGTTTTACCCGTGCCACACAAAAAGATGTAGATCGTTGGGAAGCATCCCATAAAGTTTCAGGCTTTGCGACTTTTATAGATGCCCATACAATTCAAGTGAATGGACAGCAATATCAGGCAAAAGCTTTTATTGTTGCAGTCGGTTCTACTCCTGCTTATGACCAAGCCTGGAAAGAAAACTTAGGCGAACGCTTAATCACATCAGATCAAATTTTTGAATTAGAGCACTTACCGCAATCTTTGACCGTCATTGGCAGTGGTGTAATTGCAATCGAATTAGCTCAAGCTATGCAACGCTTAGGGGTAGAGACCACTATTTTTGCACGTAGTCGTAAAGTTGGTTCACTCAGCAGCCCAGAACTACAAACCATTGCACAAAATACACTTAGTCAAGAATTGAATATCAAATTTGAAACCTTGCCAACACAACTACAAAGAACAGAACAAGGCGTGCAAATTGAATATCAAGAAGATGGACAAACACAGAGCTTAACTGCCGATTATGTATTGGTTGCCACGGGTAGACGCAGCTATTTAGATCAGCTTCATCTTGAAAATATTGATACAAGTTTCAACAACATCAAACAACTCCCAATTGATCCTCATACCAAACAACTCGGACAGCATGCTATTTTTATTGTGGGTGATGCACACACGAATACTCCCATTCAACATGAAGCAGCACATGAAGGGCGTGCAGCCGTGCATAATTGTTTAAGCTTTCCAAACATTGAAAATATTAAAACATTAACACCCATGGGCATTGTGTTTAGCTCACCTGAAATGGCATCTGTAGGACAAAACTATAAACAACTGAAAGAGCAAAATATTGCATTTACGACAGGCTTTGTTTCTTATGAAAAACAAGGTCGCGCTTTGGTGCTGGGAAAAAATAAAGGTGCGATTGAAGTTTATATTAATAATAAAAGTCAAAAGTTATTAGGTGCTGAATTATTTGTGGATGCTGCTGAGCACATGGCGCACTTATTGGCTTGGATGATTGATGAAGAACTCACACTTGAGGATATTTTAGATAAACCGTTCTACCATCCAACACTAGAAGAAGGTTTAAGAACAGCATTTAAACATGCACGTCGACAACTACGTGAAATCTAATCAAATTTAGAAAGTATGCTTACTCTTTAAAACCATCCCCTGATGGTTTTATTTTGCCTTCACTTTTATGTTTCCTTTCTTTTTATAATTTTATTTTTCTAACTTTATTTTCTTTTCCACATAAAAAACACCCCCAACGTGAGTTGAGGGTGTTTAGAATAATGAGCTGGCGATGACTTACTCTCACATGGGTAACCCCACACTACCATCAGCGCGAAGAGGTTTCACTTCTGAGTTCGGGAAGGGATCAGGTGGTTCACTCTTGCTA
>NZ_VPCW01000023.1:0-37406 GCF_013418015.1 Acinetobacter sp. YH12211 | reverse complement strand
TTGTTCCATTTTAGAGATTTGTTTAAGATAAGATATAACTCATTGAGATGTGTCATAGTATTCGTCGTTAGAAAACAATTATTGTGACATTATTTCAATGAGTTATCTATTTTTGTCGTGTACAGAGCCAATTGATATAAAAAAGCCAATCTATAAAAACCGATCTATAAAAAAAACCCGACTTATCATAAATCGGGTTTTGGTCTATTTTGCTTTGATCAGATTACATTTGCGATTGAATGTAGTTTTGTAAACCAATCAATTCAATTAAACGTAATTGTTTTTCCAACCAGTACGTATGATCTTCTTCTGTGTCGGTCATTTGCTGACGCAACATATCACGGCTGACATAATCGCCTTTTTCTTCACACAATTTTACGCCTTGCGCCAATTTTTCACGTACTTCGTATTCCAGTTTTAAATCGGCTTTTAAGCAAGACACCACATCTTCACCCACGTCGATGTCATCGCGCTGCATATTTGGAGTGCCTTCAAGGAACAATACACGACGAATTAAAGCATCGGCATGCTGCGCTTCTTCCTGCATTTCATGGTCAATGCGCTCAAAAATTTTGCTTAAACCCCAATCTTCATACATACGCGAATGAATCAGGTATTGATCGCGAGCAGCCAGTTCGCCACCAATCAACATATTTAAATAGTCTACGACTTCTGGATTGCCACGCATTTGCTGTACTCCCTTTCTTAATCCAGTCATTATGGACACATTCAGGCAAAATTGCAAAAGTTAATTATTGTAAACCCATGATTTTTATAAAATTAAAATGAGAAACATACGCATTTGCAATATAACTTAAAAATTCCCATATATAAAACAACTGCTTGGCAAAACTTAGCTTTAAAAATGACAATACAATGATTTTGCATCATTTTGTAAATATTGAAAGAAACCATACTTTGACGCTCAAGTATCGTAAAAAACGCCTAAAAAGCGGATTTTAAAACCCAGCTGCTTTATGATAGTCACGAGTTCCATCACTTTCTTAAAATAATGACAAATCTAAATACATCTGCACCCATTTTAGTCACAGGCGCAACAGGCTATATTGCCAGTTGGGTCATTAAAAACCTGCTTGAACAAGGACATACCGTACACGCGACGGTGCGTGATCTGAATAAAACCCACAGTTTTCAACATCTGACTGATATCGCGGCAAAAAGCACAGGCAACTTACAATTATTCCAAGCCAACTTACTTGAAGAAGGTGCTTTTGATGCCGCCATGCAAGGTTGTGAAATCGTGCTGCACATGGCCTCGCCTTTTGTGGTCACCAATTATAAAGATGCAGTTAAAGACATTATTGAACCTGCCGTCATAGGCACCGAAAATGTATTAAACAGCGTTAATCGTACTGCATCGGTAAAGCGTGTAGTGGTGACTTCAAGTATTGCTGCAACCTATGGCGATGCGATTGATATTTTAAATACGGCCAATAATCGCTTTGATGAAAGTCACTGGAATACTAGCAGTAGCCCTGAGCATCAGCCTTATCCTTATTCAAAAGTGGCAGCTGAACGCAAAGCTTGGGAAATCGCAAAGGCACAAAACCGCTGGGATTTGGTCTGTATCAACCCTGCTTTGGTGCTTGGCCCATCGTTGACCAAAAACACCCAATCGGGCAGCGTGGAAGTGTTATTGCAGTTTGCCAACGGTATGACCTTGGCTGGTGTCCCTGCTATGTGGAATGGCATTGTCGATGTGCGTGATGTTGCCGATGCTCACATTCAGGCCGCATTCAACCCTGCTGCTGAAGGTCGCTATATTATTAGCGGTGGCACACTCAGCTTATTGGAAATGGGCAAAATTTTAGCGCAGCACTTTGGACGTAAATACCCTTTCCCACGCAATCAGTTACCTAAATTTGCCTTTAAAGCCTTTGGCCCTCTACTTGGTTTTTCCCGTAAATTTGTGGAACTGAATATGGGCTACCCAATTTATTTTAATGCGGAAAAAAGTCAGCGTGAATTGGGTATGCACTACCGCAATATTGAAACCAGTCTAGTCGAACATTTTCAGCAACTCATTGATGATGGCATTGTGAAGAAACGTTAAACCTTCGACTTCTCTCAGTAAAAACCAAGGCACTTCATCGTTGAAGTGCCTTTGTACCTATTAGTGGATAAAATGTAGGATGATGCTTATTCAAGCACACCATATTCCTGCATCAGCTGAATAAACTCAGCTTCATTCATGACCTGCACACCCAACTTCTCGGCTTTTTCCAGCTTTGAGCCAGCTTTCTCACCCGCCACGACACATTTGGTTTTACCCGAAACACTACCACTCACCCGTGCACCCAAAGCCTGCAACAACTGAGTCGCTTCATCGCGTCCCATTTGGCTCAACGTCCCTGTAATCACCCAACTTTCACCATTCAAAGGCTGACGTGTCGGTGCAATCGGAGCATCCCAATGAATGCCTGCAGCTAATAAACGATCCAACACTTCTAAATTATGCGGCGCTTGGAAAAAGTCCAAAATCCATTCTGCCGTAATATCTCCCACATCTGGAGTTTTCTTTAACGCTTCTAAATCAGCTTCACGCAAAGCCTCTAAAGTCTGAAAAGTATTGGCAAGCATCCGCGCGGTGGTTTCGCCCACACCACGAATTCCCAAGGCATAAATAAACGCAGCCAAAGTAGTTTTTTTGCTGTTTTCAATCGAGTCAATCAAGTTTTGAACCGACTTCTCACCCATTTTTTCAATGCCGAGCAAAGTGTCGCGGTGTTCGTGTAAATGATAAATATCAGCCACATTTTGTAGCAAGTTCAGATGCAGTAATGACTCCACCCAACGATCACCCAAACCTTCAATATCCATGGCTTTACGTGACACAAAATGACGAATCGCTTCAATACGCTGTGCCGCACAATACAAACCGCCTGAACAACGCGCCAAAGCCTCACCTTCAGGCATCACCACAGGCGAATCACACACAGGGCATTGTTCAGGTAAATGCACTTCTTGCGCATCGGCAAGGCGAAATTCAGGCCAGACTTTTTCAACTTTGGGAATCACATCACCACTACGGTAAACACTGACCGTATCGCCTAAACGCACATCCAAACGGTGAATTTCACCAATATTATGCAAAGTAACATTGGATACCGTCACACCACCTACCGCAACGGGGTTTAAACGTGCCACAGGCGTCAACGTACCTATGCGCCCCACTTGCCAATCAATATTTTCAATGGTGGTTAAAGCGGCAACTGCAGGGAATTTATAGGCAGTCGCCCAGCGCGGCTCACGACTTAAAAAGCCCAATTGCTGTTGCTGTTTCAAGTCATTGACCTTGACCACCATGCCATCAATTTCAACGCTTAAATTCGGACGCTCAAGGTTAATTTGCTCATAGGCCGCCTGAACATCTTGAATGCTCTTGCAGACAAAATGACGTTCGCCAATTTCAAAACCAAACTGCCCCAACCATGCCAAACTGTCGGACATGGTGCTTTGTCCATGAGGCGGCACACATTGCGCAATGCCATAAGCATAGAATGCTAAAGGACGTGAAGCCGCAATATTCGGGTCTAACTGACGCAAACTGCCTGCTGCTGCATTGCGTGGATTGGCAAAGGTTTTTTCACCTTTGGCTGTATTGGCCGCATTGAGTTTTTCAAAACCAAGTTTTGGCATCAACACTTCACCACGCACTTCCAAAAATTCAGGAATAGCCGTTTCTGTCGCACTCAAAACTTTCGGTAAATTGCGGATAGTTTTGACGTTGTGGGTAATGTCTTCCCCTGTTTCCCCATCACCACGGGTCACACCACGCACTAAAACACCATGTTCATACCAAAGTGAAATCGCCAAACCATCAAATTTGAGTTCGACATCGTATTCAATATTTTGGTTGGGCAAACGCTCTTCGACACGTCTTGCAAAGGCAAATAATTCTTCCTGATTAAACACATTGCCTAAAGACAACATTGGCACAGCATGTGTAACCGTGGTGAACTTTGCCAAAGGTGTGCCACCGACTTTATTGGTCGGTGTATCGGGTTGAACTAAATCTGGATACTGTTGTTCCAACGCTTTTAGTTGATGGAAAAGCTGATCATATTCACTGTCTGCAATTGTCGGTTGATCCATCACATAATAGGCATGATTGTGCTTGGCAAGCAGTTGAATCAATTGACGCATTTGCGCCACGACGGTTAAATCTACAGACATATTTTCCACCATAAAAAAGGGCGGTCTTGTTCCGCCCTTCAATTTTTTCTATGTAGCGCATGCTACAGCTTGTATTGCTGCGCACATTATAAAAATGCGGCTGCAAAGTTGCAATTTATCCTACTGCACTCAGTTCATTTGCCAAACACTTGACGTAGCTTATACCCAGTACGAGATCGCAATTCTAGACATGACTTGCCTGACCAGCACGATAATCTATCGCCTGATGACGCCAGTGTTCACGTAATTGTGGAGTAAACTCTAAATGGTTTTGGTCATAGACCGTTCCATCAATTTCACGTGCAATCAGTCCTGAAATGCTGACCATGGTATCAAAGGCATTTTGCACATCGCTGTGCGGCAAAGCGAGGAAGAACGCTAAACCTTTAACTTGTTCGCTCGATAAAGTTTCTAAATCAAAACCATCTGCGCCTTCATCATTAATTTGTAAAACTGAAAATAATAATTTAGTGCCATCTTCGTTATAGCGATGGAAACATGACATTTCACCGAAACGTAAACCATATTTCATCAAGACTTTTAAGGCTTTATCGCCCGAAAGTATGCGACGTTCAGGGAAGACATTCAGCGCGATAAAAGATTCAGCGGTTGCCAAGGCACTTTCTTCATCCATGATTTTTTGTTCATACAAATGCGAATCTAAAATGCTGCTTTCTTCATTAAATTCTGAAATTTCGGCAGTTTCAATGTGTTGATTCAGGCTGTATTCAGTCGAAGCTTTGTTTTGCTCGACAGTCTGCGCATTCGGTTCAGTTTCTACAATCACTTGCTGAATTTCATCCGATAATGAATATTCTGAAGTTGTCGCTGTCGGGCTTGGCGTGTCTTGTGCAACTTCAGACTTCGATATCGTTGTGGATGGATCAAGCTCAGAATTTTCTGTATTTGCCTGCAAACTCGGTTCAACTTTGTCAGTTTCTGTGCTTGAAGAAGCCACGACATCATCCGTTAAAGCCTGTGGTTCAGACTTGGCAGGCGCATCTTGCGTAACTTCATCTACCGTTAAAGTCGGCTCCACACGCGGTGGCGTAGCGTCGCTTTGCAATTGGTCACGTACATGGCGTGGAATAATCGGTTTTTGGCTTTCTGCATTAAATTGCAGTTCCGAATCTAAGGATGGCGCTGAATCTACAGGTTTTTTTAGAATCATTTTCAAACCAAACGCCATGATCACAATAGCGATGACAATTCCAACGATTGTGGTGATTTCCATATTATGCCTCCGCGACTAGGCCGTATTCTGCGGCTTCTTCTAAATTTACGGTTACTAATTTTGAGGTTCCCGGTTCAGGCATGGTAACACCTAAGAGGTCGGTTGCCATCGTCATAGCAAGTTTATTATGTGTAATGTAAATGAATTGCACTTGTTCAGAAAGTTCTTTTACTAAATTACAAAAGCGCCCCACGTTAGCATCATCTAACGGTGCATCAACTTCATCGAGTACGCAAAATGGCGCTGGGTTTAAACGGAAGATTGCAAAAACCAAAGCCAAAGCTGTCAGTGCTTTTTCACCCCCTGAAAGTAAGGCCAAAGAACTGTTGCGCTTACCCGGTGGACGCGCCATCAATTTCACCCCAGATTGCCAGTCATCTTCCAAGCTCAGACTCGCTTCACCGCCATTAAAGACTTTAGGAAACAACTCCTGCAATTCGGTATTCACCTGATCAAAAGTATTCATAAACAGTTTACGAGTTTCCTGATCAATACTTTTCATTGCCGCCTGTAACTGCGAAACGGTATTTTCCAAGTCTTCAATTTGATGGCTTAATTCTGCAAAACGGGCAGATACTTCTTCATATTCTTCCGAAGCCGCCAAATTGACCGCACCCAATTTATCAAACTGTTGCTGCGCTTTCGCCAGTTTTTGTTGATGCGCAGCGACATCAATCTGCAAACCTGTGATGATCTCGCTGTTTAAATCTTTTAACTGTTCAGAATAATGCTGATAGTCCGACTTTGCCGATTGCCATGCCAAGCGCTTTTCTTCGAGTTTGGCACGTAATTGTTCATCTTGCTGCTGTTGCTGCTGCCGTTGCTCGGTCAGTTGCTGCTGTTTGGACTGCACACTGTTCAATTCCACTTGCCATTCCTGCCAAGTTTTTTGCAGCTTTTCAGTCTGCTGCTGCTGCTCTGAAAACTGAGTTTCCAAGTCAGGCAATTCCAACTGAACAGGATCGACAAACTTTTTGGCTTGTTCCATTTGCGCCACAATTTGTTGATATTGTGCTTTTAAGAAAGTGGCATCTTTTTCTAACAGTTCAATTTGCTGCTGAGTTTGTACCGCTTGACGACGTAACAGATCCACTTCTTGTTGCTGCTGCTGAAACTGTTGCTGTGAACTATCCAGCTGCTCATTCAGCTGCTCGACCTGAAATTGCAAGATTTTATACTGCGGTAAGGCTTGCTCAAGTTTAAAAGCCAAAGCATGCAAATCAATTTCCAGATCATCTTTTTGCATGGCATCTTCTTCAAGCTGCTCATCTAATTGTGCCAATTGATGCTGTAATTGCTGTTGCTGTACTGCAAAAGCCTGTGCCGCACTTTCGGCTTTCGCCATTTGCACATCTAGCGTTTGCAAGGCTTGTTGTTGCTGTTTGAGCTGTTGCTGTTGTTGCTGCAATTGCTGCTGCAACTGTTTTACCTGTTGCTGCAATTCAGGCAGTTGCTGTTCTGCTTGCTCATATTGTGGCAGTTGCAACGCCAACGCCTGTTCAATTTCATCCAAGCGAATCCGATGGCTTAATGCCCCTTGCCCTGCCTGTGCCGCTTCATCATAAAACAGCCCGATTACCCAGTCTGCTCCCACATGATAACCATCTAAACTAAGGATAGACTGCCCTGCTTGTAATTGCACTTGCAATGCCAAAGCCTGCGATAAACTTTCTGTAATTGCGACACTTTGCCACAAGCTACTTTGCGGTGAAGCAATCCAGTCACTGAGCGACTCACACCCCGAAAGCTGTATTTTTGATGTTTTTGAATCTACAGCCAAATGAATTTTTAGCTGACGTGCGCGGCTGTCCTGAAATTCAATATCTGCTTCTACCACCTGCGCAGATAACCATTTAGCCAAGAACTTTTCAATTAAATTGGCATGTGGTTTCGCCACATCTGCAAGTTGTAATACTTGCATCAACTGCACCACATCGGTTTGGGCTTTTGGACTTTGCTTAATGAGCAATTGATTGAGGTTTTTCTGTTCTGACTGCAAAATCTGAATCTCAGATTTTAAGGTCGCACACTGTGCTTTGTGCTCATTATAGTTGGTCTGCAACGTGGCGAGTTGCTGAGTGCTGTCTTGAATATTCTGTTCTAGTGTTAGCATTTCAGCCTGCAAGCGGGTCTTTTCGTCTTGCAGTTGTTGCATTCCCTCTTGCTGATCTTGCGGCTGAATTTGTGCAAACTGCTGTGTCAGGGTTTGTTTTTGCTGTTCAATACGGCTGATATTTTTGGCTAACTGCTCACTTTGCGCCTGCATGTGCACATGCTTTTGTTGTTGCTGTTCTACTTGCGCTTTGACTTGGGCATATTGTGCAGCTTGGGTTTGTTGCTGTGCTTTTAAATCCTGAAATTGCTGGCTCTGCTGCTGCGCCAAATGATCTTGCTGCTGTAGATTTGCCTGTTGGTTTTCTTGCTGATCGACCAAACTCTCTAGCTGCAATTCAATCAACTGCAAACGCTCTTTGGTTTGTGCTTTTTGTTGTTCAAGCTGCGATAAAGTCGCGGTATTTTGCTGAAACAAACTTTGTTTTTGTTCCAAAGTCATTTTCAGTTCAGCCAGTTTCTTTTCTGCCTGTTGCCATTCTTGCTGTAGGGGTGTCGATTGCTGAATCAAACGCTGAAACAACTCACTGGTCGCAGTTAAGTCATGTTCCAAAGTGGTCAGCTCAGAGCGCACCAATTTAAAACTTTCCCCTAACTCATTCATACTCAGGGTATATTCTTGCTGTAAACGTGCACTTTGTTCACACTGAAAAGACAACACTTCGACTTTAATGGTGCGAATTTCGCTCTCAAGCGCTTTGTATTGAATTGCTGTTTCTGACTGACGTTTTAAGGTTTTTAATTGCGATTTTAGTTCTGAAGCAATATCTTCCAAACGCGCCAAGTTCTGCGTGGTGTGATCCAAATGCAGCATGGTTTCACGACGACGCGCCTGATAACGTGACACGCCTGCCGCTTCTTCAATAAACACCCGCATTTCTTCAGGTTTAGCATCAACCAAACGATTAATCATGCCCTGTTCAATAATTGCATAAGAACGCGGGCCTAAACCTGTACCCAGAAAAATATCGGTGATGTCACGACGACGACACTTGGTTCCATTTAAAAAATATTCAGACTTACCATCACGGTTGACCTGCCGACGTACCGACAGTTCATTATAGGCGTTATAAGCACCGCCCAATTTGCCATAGGTATTGTCAAAACGCAGTTCAACACTGGCTACACCTACAGGTTTGCGTTTGGCAGTTCCTGTGAAAATTACATCCTGCATACTGCCGCCACGCAACTGGCGCGCACTAGATTCGCCCATCACCCAACGAATGGCGTCAATCACATTGGATTTACCACAACCATTCGGCCCCACCACAGCGGTACGGTTGGCTTTAAAATGTAAGGTCGTACTGTCGGCAAAAGATTTGAAGCCAGAAAGTTTTAAACTGCTTAAACGCATAATGTCCCAATTAACGGCGTGAACGTCTTGCCCATGCAAGCTCGATCTGTTTCATACGGGTCAGAGATTCCAACACCAAGTTGCGCAAGTGTCGGCAAAAATCTTCCATAAATAAAGTGGCTTGTTGTGATTTTCTGCTTAAAATTGCATCACTCACCAGTTTAAATAATTCAAAAGATTCTTGTAACTCCCGACGCGAAGTATTTAAGGTCAAAAAGTAACTGCGTCTTAACGATGGCAATAACTCTTGATAGAACTTCATTAAATATAAATTTCCCACCATATCAGGCTGCCGTGCCAGATATTGAAAAATTAAATCATAAAACTTTTCAGTATTGCCCAAGCGACATTGCTCTGCCAGTTGCAGCAAAAGTTGTTGTAAGGCTTCAGCTTCATGCATTCGCCACGTGTCCGCAATACGCTGCACAATATAACCCAATAACAAACTGCTGCTGTCAAACAAAGCTCGGACTTGCTGTGCCGACATTTCCGACACAATTGCACCACGACGTGGAAAAATTTCAATCAGATGAGTACGTTGCAATAACAACAGCGCTTCACGTACCGAACCACGACTCACGTCCAGTTCTTTGGCGATGCGCAATTCCTGAATACGCTCACCTTCAACCAAATCACCGCTAATAATCTGTTCTGCGATGTGTCGGGCAATTTGTTCCGATAAACTTTCTGATTCTTGTTGTTGCATACTGTTCCTATCTTGTTTTTATAAGATGCAGTGATGAAAATTCGGAGCTACTCTCATTTAAGACATCTCAGGATCATCCTTCGACTGCAAGCATAGCTCCGATACAAGCATCTTTCTTTTTACTGCGAAACAGATCACAACGCCATGACATTGTCCGACAATTTCATGGCGCTAGAGCCAATTTTACATGGCTTAAAACAAAGAAAATAGCGACTCAACTTAGAAAAATACTCGCATACCCTGATATACAAAATAACAGCCAACGGTGGTCAGCAAGCAGGCAAAACATTTTTTCAACATCGCTGGCGATAACAAATGTGCCACTTTCGCACCAACTTTGGCAGTAATAAAGCTCATCACACTAATGCCTATAAATGCATAAATGTGGATATAACCAATAGTATTGGGTACTGCAACTTCGGCTTGCTTACCAAACCACATAAAGCCTAATGCGCCCGCCACCGCAATTGGCAAACCACAAGCGGCTGAGGTTGCTACCGCTTTTTGCATGACCACGCCGTAACGGTTTAAGTACGGCACTGTTAAACTGCCACCGCCAATCCCAAAAATTGCAGAGGCAATGCCAATCCCACCGCCCGCCATGACTTGCTTTGCAGTTGAAGGCAAATGATGTGAAGGATCAACCGCAATATTTGCGCCTCTAAACATCTTAAAAGCCACCCACAGTGCAAAACCGCCAATTAATAATTGTAAGCCTTGCCCCGAAAGGAAATCGGCAATACCTGCACCAACAAATGCACCCACAATTAAACCAGGCGCAAGATTACGAAATACAGGCCACATCACCGCACCTTTTTTATGGTGTGCCGTAACTGAGCTGATCGAAGTTACAATAATGGTTGCCAATGATGTCCCCACCGCCATGTGCATTAACACCGATGGGTCATAATTGAGTTGAGTGAACACAATATATAAAATTGGCACAATAATTAAGCCGCCGCCCACGCCAAACAGCCCTGCTGCAAATCCAGCAATTGCACCAATCAATAAATATATGATTAACTCCATAAATATATTCCACTATTTGTAAATTCGTATGGATGTAGAAACCCGACAACTGCAACAACAACTCACAGAAGCAGGACAGCTTCCAGAAGTACTCATCCTGAAGCCGATTACCACTTCCACCAATGATGATGTACGGGAAATTGCACAAAAAGGTGTGCAGAGTGTCTTGGTATGCAGTACCAGACAAACGCATGGTCGAGGACAACGTCAACGGCAATGGGTATCACCCGAAGGGAACATCTATTTAAGCACATTGCTAAATTTACGAACACCTGTAAATGGGCGTTTGGCTTTAGAAATTGCGTTAAATATCTTGCAAATGCCGAGTCTACAGGCGCTGAATCTACAAGTAAAATGGCCAAATGACTTATACAGCCCGCAAGGCAAATGGGGCGGCATCTTAATTGAGCCAATTTCTGCACAGCAAGTCATTGTTGGGGTTGGGCTTAATCTTGCACCTGTCAGCTCAGCAGTTATTGATCAAAAAACCACATCTTTAACCGAACTGGGTTTGGTATCTATTGATCGTGTGCGCCTGATCGCAGAGCTTTATCTTGCCATTCAACAAGCCTGCGACTGGTTTAATCACGATTGCTATAATTTGGCATCTCGCTTCAATCATCATGCCGCATTTATGCAACAACAAGTTGAATTTGAACATTTTAAAGGTACTTGTCAGGGTACTTTTTTAGGCATTCAGGATGATGGCGCAGTGCAAATTGAAACGGCACAAGGGCTTGAAGTTTTTTATCAGGGACGTTTACGCCCTATCGATCATGCCGAGTCATCTTCATGAAAAATTTATGGCTAGATATTGGTAACACCCGCCTGAAATATTGGGTCACAGAACAAGACCGCATCATCGAACATGAAGCAGAATTGCATTTGCAATCTCCTGCCGATTTGTTGCTGGGTTTGATTCAACACTTTAAAAGTCTGAATGTGCATAAAGTAGGCGTGTCATCGGTACAAGATCAGAAGAATAATCAACGCATTCACTTGATTTTAAAAACCCTGAATGTGCCTGTGATTTATGCCAAAGTGCATGCAGATTATGCAGGTTTGCATTGTGAATATGATATTCAACAACTGGGGATAGATCGCTGGCTGCAAGTGCTTGCCGTGGCAAATGACCCACAAGAAAATTATTGTGTCATTAGTTGTGGTACGGCGCTGACTATTGATTTGGCGGATGGACTGACGCATTTAGGCGGCTATATTTTACCGAACTTATATTTGCAACGTGATGCACTGATTCAAAACACCAAAGGCATTAAAATTCCCGATGCTGCATTTGATGAACTCACCCCAGGACGCAGCACCATTGATGCTGTTCATCATGGTATTTTACTCGGCTTGCTCAGCACCATTGAGCATGTACTTCGACAGTCACCACGTAAACTGATTTTAACGGGTGGCGATGCACCGCTGTTTGCCAAATTCTTGCAGCAATATCAACCGCAAGTCGAGCAAAATTTATTGCTCAAAGGTTTGCAGCGTTATATTCAATATGCAACCCATGAAGTGCACTAAAAACCAAACATTGCTCCATCTACGCTGATAAATCTTTCGGTGTAGCTGTCATCTACGAATAAAGAACAACAAAAAAGCAGGCGCATTTTTATGCGCCTGCTTTTTTAACACTTTGATTCTAAGATGTTTTTAACAATTATTTCTTGGTTGGGTCGTTGCCACCAAACAATGGCCCCATACCGCCGCCACTGAATTGCTTTTGTAAACCGCCCAGTGAACGCATCATTTTTGCCATGCCCGATGGATTGGCAAATTTTTTCATCATTTTTGCCATTTGTGCATGTTGCTTGATCAACTTATTCACTTCTGACACATCCATACCACAACCCGCAGCAATACGTTTTTTACGGCTTGGATTCATCAGGTCTGGGTTACGACGCTCTTTGATGGTCATCGACTGGATAATCGCTTCCATCTTTTTCACTTGCTTTTCAGGATTGGCTTGCGCAATTGCATCTTGAATACCTGAGTTGCTCATGCCAGGCAACTTGTCTAAGAAGCCCATCATGCCGCCCATTTTATTCATTTGTTCAAACTGCATCAGCATATCTTCAAAGTTGAAGCTGCCGCCTTTTTGCAGTTTTTTCGCCATTTTTTCGGCTTTTTCTTTGTCGATTTTACGTTCAACTTCTTCGACCAAAGACAGCACGTCACCCATGCCCAAAATACGTTGTGCAACACGTTCTGGGTGGAATGGCTCTAGGGCATCGAGTTTTTCACCCATCCCCAAGAATTTAATTGGTTTACCCGTAATCGCACGAACTGAAAGTGCTGCACCACCGCGCGCATCACCATCAGTTTTAGTAAGGATTACACCTGTTAATGGCAAGGCATCATTAAAGGCTTTGGCTGTATTTGCCGCATCCTGACCCGTCATGGCATCGACCACGAACAAGGTTTCAGTCGGTTTAATCGCTGAATGTAATGCCTTGATTTCATCCATCATGTCATCATCGACGTGCAAACGACCTGCAGTATCGACAATTAACACATCAGCAAACTGAATTTTTGCCTGTTCGATGGCACGGTTGGCAATATCGACAGGGTTTTCATTGGCATTTGAGTCAAAGAAAATTGCGCCAACTTCGCCTGCAACCGTTTGTAGCTGTTTAATTGCCGCAGGACGGTAAACGTCGGCAGACACCATCGCCACTTTTTTCTTTTGACGTTCTTGTAAGAAACGTGCCAATTTTGCTGCAGTGGTGGTTTTACCCGCACCCTGCAAACCTGCCAATAACACCACAACCGGTGGCTTGGCAGCAAGGTCAAGGCTTTCATTGGCCTCGCCCATCATTTTTGTGAGTTCGTCATAGACAATTTTGACGAACGCCTGACCAGGGGATAACTGAGTCATCACTTCCTGACCCAATGCCTCTTCCTTAACTTTCGCGATGAATTCACGAGTTACAGGTAACGCCACATCGGCTTCAAGAAGTGCCATACGTACTTCACGTAACGTATCTTTAATATTGTCTTCGGTTAGCTGCCCTGAGCCAGTAACATTTCTTAAACTCTGCGTGAGTCGTTCTGTTAAGGTATCAAACATTGCAAAATCCGCTTAAAATAGCCATGAGCAAAAAATTGTTTCTTAAAATAGAAAATTTATGCATAGAATGCTATAGGATACTGTAGTTCGCATCGAATTTATATAAATGAATATTCATCATCCGCAAAAAGGTTAGACATGATCAGCCTCCCTTTGGTTTATACCGTTTTAGCTTTAATCGCATATATCACTTCTTTTTGGTATTTGTTCCTGCATTTAATGTCTAAACGTGTTCCTAACCAATGGTTTGTTAGCATAACTGCTTTACTCGGTTTAGCGCTGCATACTTTGGTGGTGTATGGCGACATGCATACACCAATTGGCATTAACTATGACGTATTTGTGATTGTTTCCTTTACCTCAGGATTGATGCTGTTTTTAAGTATTATTTACAGTAGTTATCGACCAACTTTGGCTTTAAATTTGATTGGTATTCCGGTTGCAGCTGCAGGGCTTATCGCTGGCTTTGCATTTACCCAACCTGCCAAATTTATTATCCAGAACTCTTTGGGACTTGATATTCATATCATCTTATCCCTTTCTGCCTACGCCGTACTGTTAATGGCAACCATTCAAGCACTGATTCTTCGTTTACAAGACCGTGAGCTTAAAAACAAACAAAAACGTCGCGTATGGGTGAGCTTACTGCCTTCATATCAAGATATGGAACGTCTTCTCTTCGATATGTTAATGACAGGTTTTATTTTATTAACGATCGCACTTGGCTTCGGTTTCTTTACCATTGATGATTTCTTCGCCCAGCACCTCGCACATAAAACAGCATTTAGCATTATTTCCTGGCTGGTCTATGGCGCTTTACTGATTGGTCACTGGAAATTTGGCTGGCGTGGACAAAAAGCCGTCAGATTTACCCTGCTTGGATTTGGATTGTTGGCACTTGGGTTTATTGGCTCTAAGGTTGTGCTGGAAATGATTCTAATGAAATAGTTATAGTCATCATAATCGTGTGATTCAGATAAAATATTGCTTCAAATGATCACTATTCGAAGATCTCTATACTTAACCTAATCTGCAACCTATCAAGTGCTATAAGAATGTTTTCATCCATAGAGTTTCTATTGAATAAAAAATTACTGAATTTCTTCAAAAACCCAAAGCAATGACTAACGAATATCTCGTTTTCAAAAAATGAAAGATATCGAATGAATGGTTCAATTCTCCACAGTTTTTTAATCAAACTCGAATTTTTACTGTTTTTAATAATTTTTTATTCGTGCACTATTAAAATCATAAGTATATTTTTAAATAAAATCACTTATACAAAGCAACAGATGCTGAGCAAACAAAAAGGATAAATTCATTTAAAGACAATTAGATTATTCACTTAAAAAAGTGAGTGCGATACTTTTTTAGTTCACCAACAATCCCCCCTATTTTTAATAAAATTCAAATTAATTGATGCTTTAACTATTTAAGACATCCAATCCCCTTTTTCTTATATAGCATGTTTTATTTTACATTTTATCGTAAAATTAACACACTTTGTCATATTCGAGTTGTTGGACTTAGCTAAGTATTTTAATCTTCCATTCATTACTAGTAGAAGCTAGATAGCGTTTTAAATTTGGGGTATACATGAAAAAAATAAATGGATTTACATTAATTGAACTTATGATCGTTGTGGTCATTATGGCTATTTTAGCAGCAATCGCTATACCTAGTTATCAAAGTTATGTAACAAAAGCAAAAGTAAAAGAGGCACAATCTAATCTTGTTGGATTAGCACTCGCTGCAGAAAGTAACTATCAAAGGCAACTCAGCTATACGACTGGCAACCTTACTTCAACTAGTGCTATAAAAGCTAAATTTCCAACTTGGAATCCTTCATCTAGCAGTTTCACATATCAATACACATCTGCGGGCACTACATTTACCCTTACAGCGATTGGTGTTGATGCGGATATTAAAGACTGTACATTAACCCTAGACGATAAAGGGCAAAGAACAATAAGTAGCTGTGGTCAAATTACTTCATGGAGTAATTAATATGAATATACCCAAAGATAAAATTAAGCGAACTAAAGGGTTTACACTTGTAGAACTAATGATAACCATATTAATTATGACTATTTTATTACTTATGGGCACTTCTCTCACTAGCTCATGGATAACTCGTAGTCAGGTTAATAATGCCTCATCTATTTTAAAAACAGCCGTATTCCAAGCACGTGTTGCTGCTATACGAAACACAAACAATAAGACATCCACTGCAATTGCGACAAGTGTGTGCATAGACTATAGCAATAAAGTGATTCATATTCTGCGAATAAAAAGTGGAACAACTTGCTCAACTTCTGGCAATGAAATTTTGAAATCTATGACATTCTCTGAGGGTGTCACAATTAAAAAAGATACTAGTCTTGTAAATTGTTTTGCTTTTAGTACAACAGGAATCCTGATGAGCGCAAGTTCCTGCACAGCAACACTAGATGATATTAAAGTGAAGAAAAATGATGATGAAATTAAAATCAATATCGTTTAAACAACAGGGCTTTACTCTTCTTGAGGCATTAATCGCACTGGTTATTTTTTCTATCATTATCTTAGGTAGTGGAACAGTACTGAGTCGAATGCTGCATACTCAAAAAGACATACATGTACAATCAATTATTATTAATCAAATGCAAGCCAGATTACAAGGCGCTGTGGTCAACAACACACCAACATCTGGCTTATGTGGAGCAATTAATAAGGATAGTATTCTCATTGATGGTCACACGTATTATGTAGGTTGTGGAATCGAACAAATAGTTAAAAATGGCATAGTTACAGAATGGCCTGTTCTTGCCATTAGTAGTACTAGCCAAGAGTCCTCCGATCGCTGTGCTGATGGAACAAATATAACAACCGACTGTTATATTGTGGGGAAGTAACTTATGTATAAAAATGGTTTTACAATTATTGAATTACTAGTAGGACTTGTTATTGCCATGCTGTGCATGGTAATGATGCTTATGCTATTCAAACAAATTACACGCACAGGACTTACGGCCTCTCAAGATGCAGAATATGATGCACAACTTGAAACTGGTGTCCTCATAACCCAAAAGTTAGTACAAAACGCAGGATACGGCTCAGGTCAAGCAGAAGATATTTCAATTGGCTCCCATAATAGTCAAAATGCTGTTTTTTGGAGGCTAAGACCCAACTTAGAGCTGACACCTATCACATATAAATGTCAAGGCATATCTGAAACTATTACAGCAGAGGAAAGCCATTACATACATCGTCTAGTTTTACTAAAAACTACCCCAGACTCATGCGGCACCGGCGCACTTACAGGAAAAAACTGGTCAATAGATCAACCTATTGTCGCAATAAGAAGTGACTCTAACAGCCCTATATTTAGTTATAACTTAGATGGAAGCTGCACGCCCTTTGGTCTAAGCAATATCAAAAATGGTAAAAAGCTAACAATTATAGGCGCAAGACTTGGATTAACTGGTATCGGGAAAAACATTCAGCGTGCTGTTTGTTTAAATAATATCCCTTAATATTTTATTTCATTAATAGGTGTAGTGCTATGCAAACCCTAAAACAACAACAAGGTATAGCAACTGTTTTATTGGTTGTATTGGTTGGTATCACTGTAATGGTTACGACTGCATCACTATCTAGAACCGTTACGGCTAAAAAAGAGGCAAGTGTGGCAGCACATGCACAGACAAATGCACAAATCATGGCTTGGGCAGGGGCAAGTGCTTTTCATGACTATATTCTACAACAAGGTAAAAATGGTATAGCCGATATACTCACTCTTAATGGTCAGTCAATCGTATTAAAAGCTAATGCCACTCAAGAAATTACGGCAAGCAATATATTAGTCATCGGCTGTGCTGCAAATGGCGATATATGCAAAATATCTGCTGATATTAGTGCAGATAATGAAGCATCCCAAGCTGCCACCACACTCAATGTTGTTTATGAATTTGAAGTTAAAGATGGCACAATTACGAGTTCATCAAAATCAGCAAAAATGGTCTTAGGTGGTAATACAAAAATAGCAAGCACAATTGAAGCAAACCATCCTGACACCGAACTAGAATTAAACGTTGACGGAGATTTATGGCTACAAACAGGTGCTACTCTTAAAAATATTTCCAAATTAACCATCAACTCTACAGGCGATGTAGTTATTAATTGTTCAACTATTAATTTAGGAGCAAATTTATTGAATGGAATATGTGGAGGTGTAGATATCGACGTCAATGCTGCTGGACGAATTGAAATTACAGATACAGGTTCAGGTTCATTTGGAAGCCTAAATGCAAAGGGTCCTGTTACTGTATACGGTTTAGATGTAAAAAATATTAGATCTCTCGACAGAGTATGTGTTGGAGCAGAATATTCACCACTAACTAAAACCTGCACTGCAGGATTACCTGCAAATGCTGAGAATATTACAGCAAAAGGAAATGTAGATTTATTTAGTGATAGTCGTTCAGAAAATATTGTCTCCAACTCAGATGTCACTATACATACGGGAGGTAAAGCTGGAAACATTAAGGCTAGAAACATTACAGTTACTGGAGTTGGGGCTAGAGCAAAAAATCTTACAGCAATAGGAAATGTAGAACTTTGGCTTGGTGGACAAGTCGATGATATTTTGGCAAAAGGTGCTGTCGAAATTCATACTAACAGTGAAGCAAAAAATATTAAAGCTGGAGGGAGAGTACTCATTACGGGTGCAGGGGCACGTGCTAATAATGTTGAAACTGCAAGTGCTTTTGAAGCATGGATTGCTGGTCGAAGAGCTGACGATGTTTATGCAGACAAAATCATGTTGGCAGGCGGAGTACGTATCGGAAAAGCTTATTCTGCTAGTAAAATTGTGAATGAATTTAATACAAATGATTTTGTCAATAAAAGAGCAACTAGTGTAAATCGAAATAGCAGTGAAGCTACTTCGAAAATTAACGCTCTAAAAGAACAACTAGCAAGTATCGCAGTTCCTTTTGTAAATACTTCAAGTATAGAGACTTATATTGATGAAAAAAACCGTTTTGAAAAAACACGCGTCGATGTTAAACAATACAAGAGTGAAGCCAACTATATTTTTACTATGGCGAACTTAAAACGATCAGAAAAACTACTAACTATACGGGTATTTTTAAACCACCTCAAAAATGCCACTAGTGGTGAAGAATATATTTATGAAAACAATACTCAATACAGCATAAAAGACGGTGTAAAAACCCAAGTGAGTGATGGAAAGGGCTTTTATCTTGGGAGATATAGTATTGATGGTAAAAATGAAATTTATATTGATGCAATATGTGAAAAGGTTGAGCAAAAAGAAATCTTTGATCTAGTATATAAAAATGTGTGCACAAGCAAAATCATTGGCTATTTCCCTCAAATTGGTGTAACTAACAAAGCTACTGGTGATATGTGGGAGCCTATAGGTCATGATAGTGTAAGTAATGTATGGTATGTTCGAGCTTTTTTTGACAACTCTGATATGAGTAATCCTATGTTAACTCCTGGTATTCTTTACTTTGAAGGCAGCCTAACTATTCATGGTAAAATAGGACTAACGAACCCCAAAAACAATACTTTTACCAATAGCTTTTTAGCCGAAGGAAGTATCAATATAACCACTGCTGCACCCACGATTTATTCCCCTTATAACATTTTACGCGAAAAACCAAATGCAGAGATTATTTGTAACCGTAAAATTACTCCATCGGTGACAACAGCTCCATCTACTGTTTCAAATACCTACCTCATACCAACCAACCTCTGTAAAAGCAATACAGAATTTTCATATAGTATGAATAATGATGAGAATGGCAATCCATTAATGGTAAACATTGATGGTCAAGATACCACAAAACTCGACTTAGGCTATGTCGCACTTATGACCAACGAACAAGTTAACTTTAGAGGAGTTTGTCCTCACATTTATGGTGATATATTTTCTAAATATGAATTTAACTCTTCAATATGTGGAAAAGTCGAAGGAAATATTTCAACTCAAATGGCTCAATCCTCTTTACGAGATCCATATGCAAATGATTTTGAGGTCAGACTAAAAGTAATTCTACCGGAAGATGAATTCACCAATATCAAAGGCTCAACAAGCACTACCGAAACGACTGGACTAACTATGGACAAAGACACTTTTGCCCTGAAATGGTCACGATATCTATAAAATTTTAAACACCTTAAAAAAAGCCCGAACTAAGTATGAATTCGGGCTTTTTACTTTTGGCTTTTGGCTTTTGGCTTTTGCCAAAGTTTCAGAGTTTAAGTGAATATGCTTATTGCGTAAGCGTCCGCTGAACCCCATGCCTATTTTTTAATTTGAGTTGGATTTCCAGCGATGTGGCAGTAATTCTTCTATTTGGGTCGCTTTATGCGTCGGCAGCCTTTTCAGCACATCACTTAAATAGGCATACGGATCCAAGCCATTCAGCTTTGCTGACTGGATTAAAGTCATGATATTCGCCGCTCGCTGGCCGCTGCGCAGCGAGCCAGCAAACAGCCAGTTCTTGCGGCCCAATGCCCAGGGACGCATTGAGTTCTCTGCCCAGTTATTGTCAATAGGTAGATTGCCATCATCCAGATAGCGGCTTAAAGCTGGCCAACGCTTCAGAGTGTAATTGATGGCCTTGGCGGTGGGAGAACTCGATGGCACTGTCAGATGATGTTGGTTGAGCCATTCATATAGTTGTTGCATCACTGGTTGACTATGCTGTTGTCGGTATTCGCGGCGGTCTTCCGCTGTACCATCGGTCTTTTTCCTGAGCTCTGCTTCTATCGCATACAGTTTCTGAATCAGCACTAAGGCCTGTTCAGCAACCTGACTTTTCCCGGTCACATGCAGTTCATGGAATTTACGACGTGCATGGGCCATGCAGCCCACCTCTATGACCTAGCCTGATTTAAAACGTGCTTTATAACCACTGTAATCATCACAGACTAGATAACCCTGCCAGCCTTTCAAGAACTCTGCAGCATGCTGGCCTGAACGACTATCCTGAAAGTCATAGATCACCGCCTGAACTGGATTGTACTGTGTGGTGGCATAGGCCCAGACATAACCTTTCTTCGGTTTTTTATTATTCTCACCCATCCGCATGATGGTGACTGGTGTTTCATCTGCATGCAGCACCTGCTGTTGTAGTACCACCTCTTTTAAGGCATTGGCCAGAGGTTCCAGTTCTACACCGCAGCGACCTATCCAGTCAGATAAAGTTGATCTAGAAAGTTCGATTCCCGCCCGCTGATAGATCAGACGTTGACGGTACAGCGGCAAATGATCGGCATATTTCGATACCAGCACATGGCTGAGCAATTCAGGTGAAGCAATGCCTTTATCAATCACATAGGCGGGCATCGCTTGCTGAGTCAGAGTGTCACACTGATCACAGACCCATTTGCCACGCACATGCTGTTCCTTATAGAACTGTGCCGGTCTGAAATGCAGTTTTTCACTGACATCTTCGCCGATACGACGGAGTTGGCAGCCACAAGCACATTGGGTTGATGCAGGTTCATGCTCAATACGGATGGTGTGTAGATGATCTGGCAGTGGTCGACGTTTAGGTTTATTGGTTTTGGCTTTCTGTGTCGCTGCATTGGTTTTATCTGCATTTAGCCGTTCCAGTTCTAGATCAACTGCGGCAATATCTTCTTCAACCGCTTCATCCCACAGATGGATTTGTTTTGCCGTTAAGTGTTCATTCTTTTGGGCGAATTTGTGCTTTTTAAACAGCGCCAGTTCATGCTCGTATTTTTGATTGAGAATAGAAAGATGCTGAACTTTGGCATCCAATTGCTGGTTTGATTTTTCTAATTCTTGATTTGATTGTGCCAGAGACTGATGCTGCATCGCCAACTGCCGGGTAAATTCCAGCAGTTGTTCATGGGTCAGTTGGCTTAAGTCAGGCAGCGTATTCATGACCGCAGTATGCCTGAGGTCATGACGCAGAGGAAATAGAACGTTTGGAGAATAGCAGAATAGCCGAGCTTGGTTTAGAGCATATTCACCACTTGCTGCAATCCAATGCGCTGCCAGGGCAAACCCTGGATTAATGCCTGTAACTGTTCCGGGTTGAGGGCCACGGTTTCACCTTGGTGAACTTGAGCCCAGTGGAATTTTCCCTGTTCCAAACGCCTGGCACACAGCCAGATGCCCAGTCCATCATGTACCAGCACTTTCATACGATGGCCACGTTTATTACAGAACAGGTAGGCGCAATGCGGTTTGATGTAGCCAAAGGCTCTCACCACCTGAGCCATGGTCGTATCCATCCCTGCTCGCATATCCAGAGGTTGGGTGGAGAGCCAGATTTCATTGATACGGATCATGTTGCCAGTGCCTTGAGTAATTCTGCCAAGGCAGGTATTTCTGATGTCTGCCATTTTAGCTGAATATCATTATTCGTATGAGGCACGGTGATACACAACGTGATCCTCTCATCAATAGGTTGGCTGATTGCAGCAGTGTAAGGCAAAGCAATAAATGCTGGATTCACATGAGTAGGATCCTGCACGGCACCATCATGATGGCTGAAGATCCTGATCCAACGACTGACAAGGTTGGCATTAATACTATGTTGCAGTGCGACCGAAGCGATCGAGGTATTAGGATTTTTGCAGGCATTGACAATACTGAGTTTGAATTCTTTGCTGTATGTTCTGCGTTTTTTAGCAACAGGAGGTGTTGCTGAATATATATCCATGTTCATGGATTAAGTCCCCACTTGTTTTTAGGTGGGAACTAAATTAAGGCTTATAGGATCGCTTGGTAAGGCTGTGTTAGCCGGATGCTTACGATCATTCTATCTCAAGCTTTAGAGATTCCCCTACCGCCCTAGACATTCCATTCAAAAAACCGTATAACCCTGTTTTTCTCTTTACAGGTCTGACCCTTTGAAACTTGTTCTTGCACCTATGGAAGGCTTAACCGACCCCATCATGCGTGATGTGCTGACATCTGTAGGAAGTTTTGACTGGTGCGTAACAGAGTTTATTCGTGTCACTGATTCTGTCCTACCCGACCATGTTTATTACAGTTATTGTCCTGAACTTTTAAATGACGGGAAAACTGCAGCTGGAACCCCTGTACATGTTCAATTTCTCGGGAATAATCCTGAAATGTTGGCTGCAAATGCAGTCAAAGTTGCGGCTATGGGCGTACCTGCAATTGATATGAACTTTGGCTGTCCAGCCAAAACAGTGAATCGACACCGTGGTGGCTCTGTTTTACTTGATGAACCTGAAGTGGTGTATGAACTGGTTAAAGCGGTGCGCGATGCCGTTCCTGCTCATATTCCAGTTTCCGCCAAAATGCGTCTAGGCTATATGGATCGGAACTTCATGCTAGAAAATGCGCATGCCATTGAAGATGCAGGCGCAGCATGGGTTACAGTGCATGCACGTACCAAAGCCGATGGCTATACCCCTCCTGCATTTTGGGATCAGCTACGCCCTATTCGTGAAGCATTGAAGATTAATGTCATTGCCAATGGTGAAATTTGGAACAATGCCGATGCCAAACAATGCCAGTTAGAATCGGGCTGTGAAGATTTGATGATTGGCCGCGGTGCAGTCACCACTCCAGATTTGACCCAATGTATTCGTCAAAATTCAGACCTGCCTTTGCTGAGTTGGCAAGATTTGCTGCAACTGCAAATTCGCTTTATTCACGGCCCTGCCAAAACTGAAATTGGCATGCTAGGACGTTATAAACAATGGCTCGGTATGATGTCGAAACATTACCCCGAAGCCAAAGCTTTATGGGATGAAATCAAGCGTCTGAAAAAGTTGGATGAAATCATTGAAAAATTAGTCGCACACGCGACTTAAACAGTGCATCCAGCGAGCTCCAGATTTATCTAAAAAATTTCAGCTTTTATTAGGGTCTGCTCAGTTTTAGCCTACAGCACAAGCCATTTATGAAATGTCAACAGACCCTAGTGAATGTCATTTATTCAACCTTGCTGACAAAGCTTGGCATTTCCCATGCACTGCCTGCAAAACCTTTGCATTGTCCTGCATCGAATTGATAGCTTTTGACAAACTGCTGACCATTCCACGCCCACTCAATTTGACTGAAACAATCGCCAATTCCACGCCCTTTTTGATAGGCAAAAATCTGTCCATTGCTAAATTCTGAAGCAGAATCAGTTACAAATTGCTGTATCTTTTGCAGTTTTTTATCCATAACCCAATAAGCCACACCCCAATTATAAGCCCCTCGCCAACAGCTTGCCTCAACCAACACGCTATCTTGATTTAAGGGATAAGTATGAATCTGCTGTTCTGCTTGTTCAGGTTCAAACAGCATATAACAATCTTCACGATCTACAGTTTTTTGTAAAATTGGATATAACTTTTCTGCACTGGCCGCGGTAAGCACCTGTGCTTTGGCGGTTCGGTGTTGAGGCTGCATGAGAATGTTAATTTTAGGCATCGCTTGCGCTTTTAAGACCTGCGTGGATGCTTGATTGCCTTTTGCCAATATTGCGGAGTCTGTACCCACACGTTTTTGAAATTCATCCATTTTTAGCAACACTGCACTCATGCCTGCATCAGACAATTTCCAGCGTTGTTGACCATGTTTTAACTCGATCACGACATGCTGACGCGCCTGCGCCAACAGCTTTTGCACACTGGCAGCAGATAAATTAGCGATACTTTCATGAAAGTTTAATTGTTGCAAAGTGCGTCCATTTAAAAATAAAGTCGCTTGAGCAATATCTTCTTGAATTTGCAATTGCCCTTGTACAGCACTCTTTGCACCTGCTTGACGGGTCAATAACATACTGATCGGTTGTTCAAAATCATCATCGCTTTGGTAGCCTGCGGCACGGCAGGTTCCTGTATTATCACAGGCCAACTCCCAATCTTGATGCTGAAAATACAGTCCTTGCAAAGCAGTCGACTGGCTTGAAGCAATCGTTTTTTCAGCAGTGATCGGTGCTGCAAAAATACCAACACTACCGAATAAACCACTGATCGCCAGCAATATTTTTAGATTGCATCTGAAATTCATAATCTTCGCAACTCCTGAAATGGTCATCTATAATTCAACGGCTCAATCAAAGCTAAATTTAGCACCTTGCCTACTCAGCTCAATAAAAAAGCACGCCAGAGCATGCTTTTCTAATGCAATTGAACATCAAGATTTAATGTAAAAAATTACGATTCCTGTGTTAAATCCTTGACCGTGGTGCTTGCGCCATTGGTTTTCACTGACTCAATTCCTTTGTCACGTGATTGTTCAGAAGTATAGAGCTGACTCGTACCAATAATCTGATGGTTGGCAGCTTTTAAATTAAAATACGGCTTATCATTCTTAGATGTCAGTCGATCATAACGCCCATCATCCTGACTGTTCTTTTGTACCGAAGCGATGCCATTTTTTGCCGATGCTTTCGCCTTATACTGTTCACTGGTTAAGATAATTTCGCCATTCCCAGCTTTAAGTACAAAGCGGTACTGACCATTGCTTGCTTGTGAAATCTCAAACCATCCTGACATACTTGCCCCCAGTTTTCTTATGAGTGGTGAAGTGTGTTGTTGAATGATGCTAGGCTTTAAACTGCCTAAAAATTATTCTTTTCACTTAAAATATAAAGGACTTAGGCACAAGAAAACAGTATTAATTTTGTACACTCTTAAAGTTATTGTTGCTCAATTTGAATACTAAAATACTTTTATAAACTCCATAAAAAAGCGCAGGCAACTCAAGTCGCCTGCGCTGTTGAAATCTGCTTAAACTTAAGCTTTTTTCACATATTCAGATTTTAATTTCATAGCCCCCATGCCATCAATCTTACAATCAATGTCATGACCATCTGCTGCATCTGGAATTAAGCGAATATTTTTCACTTTCGTTCCCACTTTTACAGCAGCCGAAGAACCTTTAATCTTCAGGTCTTTAATCACAGTCACCGTGTCGCCATCTGCCAACACGTTGCCGTTTGCATCTTTAATCACAGCAGCAGTTTCTTCTAGCTGTTCCCCTTCTTTCCACTCATGTGAGCATTCAGGACAAATCAGTAGGTCGCCATCTTGGTAAGTGTATTCTGATTGGCATTTTGGGCAATTTGGCAAAGACATAAAAAACCTCAAAAACTATATTATAGCATTTTTTACTGAATTTTCATAAACTTAAAATCCTTATAAAGCACAAGGATAATCAAATAAAACTCTTTAATTGGACTGTGCTAAGCGTTGCAGCATCACGCGTTTTAATACCACTACATGATTGTGCTGCTCATCTTTAGCTGCTGTGACCAGAGTGATTTTTTGCTGCTGTGCCAGTTCACACAACGCCTGTAAAGCCTCTTCTTGCTCTGCTAATTCAGCTATATAACGCTGCTGAAACTCATCCCAATGTTGTTCAGGGTTTTGATGATACCATTTGCGCAATTCAGTCGAAGGCGTAATTTCTTTGGGCCATAAGTCAATACGAGCACGTTCTTTGCTCACACCTCGCGGCCATAAACGATCAACCAACACTCGTGTCCCATCTGCCTGAGTCGCTTCAAGATAAGCGCGTTTCATTGCAATATCCATATTTGCACCTCTGCATCTTTTATGACGACGTCATCAGCGCCAAAGTTTTAGGCAGCAGATTATGTATCACAAATAAAAAAGCATGTGATCAACACATGCTTTTAAGATACCCGATTTAATCTTCGTAATCGTCTTCGTCTTCATCATCGTAGACGTAAGCCATACAGCCCCAGCCATCGTATTCACCGCCATGTTCTGCAGCAATTTTGCTAAACCATTGCTCTAAATCGACAATGTCTGAATACTCTGGTTCCATGTAAACATAAATGGTGATGATCCATTCAACTGCGTCAGATTCTTCATCTTGGAATAATGAAATTTTTTGTTCTTCGGCCAACAAATACAAAGCACATTTTTCAGCTTGTTCTTGTGTGGTAAAAGCGATGGAGTACTCAATCTCATGTGGCTCTGTCAGGTCATCCCCATCTTCATGCATTTGCCAAAGTACATTGCCATTATCATCATCAGGGAATTGTTCATAGTCACGTGTCATGCGAATATCCTTGTTATCTTTTAGCCAATATATATCTGGCAAGTGACAAAATAGTGAATTCAACATAGCACAAATTTGCCCGAAGGACTCAATTTTCATCTCGTTTTACACTGACTTTAGTCTGAATTACCCAGAAGATTGCTTTTACATGACACTGCAATTGCTCTAAGCATTTGCAGCCAGTTTAATTTGTGGCATCTGACAAGAGCTTTCCTGTTTAAATGCCAACAGCAAAGCGGCAAACTTTAATTCTTCTTGTCGGAGTGTCAAATAAGAGTCTAGAACTTTTGCGTGTCCAAATGCAGCCGCATAATGATTGAGCAAAGTAAAATCATCCTGCAAAGCTTGAAGCGATTCAGCCAAATTATGTTCAGTCAGCTGCGCCAAATATAAATCTGCTTTACTATTAAATGCTTGAGCCAGCAAAGTCACTGCCGCTAGACGGCGTTGCTCATCGACAAAAGCACAATGCGCAACTTCTTGATTTTTTACCGCATCTTGAATCTTGTGTCGTACTTGCTGCAGGTGTTGTGCTGCATCACTATAGCCATAACCTTCAATCAGATCATCCAATAGCTGCTGTGCAGGCAACTGAAAAGCAGGCGTATGATGTTCAATTTTATGATACAGCGCGGTCATAATCTGTTCGAGTTGCTGACGTTCTTCAACCAAGTTATAAAAAGCACCCAATTGATCTTGTGCTGTTTTAAGCGTTTTGGCTTTGGTTTTTTGCTCATGCTCGGCTAAAAAATCTCGAACTTTTTCAACTTGTTGCTTGCACTGCTCCCGCGTATTTTCCGCTTCGGATTTAATCATTTCTACAAACATTTCTACTTGTTGGCGACGTTCTAATACATATTGCTCAACGTCTAAAATATGTTGATAGTGCTGCAAGGTTTCTAAACGACCTTTTAAACTGCCTATTTCGATGCGTAGCACAGTCAGCTGATGCTCTAATTCATTACTTTCCAACTCATCGGACGCTAAATTGGAGCGAGTGCGGTCTAAATTACTTTGTAAAGATTGAATGCTGGCAGACAACTCACGGCGGCGCTGAGATTGCCAAAAAATAATCACCACCAAAACAATAATGATTGCACCCAATATATACAGCATATAACTTCTCCCACCGCATTGGTCTGCCATATTTTAAAAAGTCATCTTCAGTTTTAAAGACGCTTTCTAACCCGCTTTGACAGCCCACCACACTCAAAAACACAAAATTTTAAAACAGCGAGTTATTCACTTCCTTCATTTATGCCAAGGCAAATGAATAACGATAGCTCTAAAGATACGTTAGCGAGTTAGCGGCACGAAGACTATCCCAATTTTTGAGTATTTTCACAAAAAAATTGAAAAATATGCGCCTGTTAGAAAAATTGAATCCCAAAATCTCTAAAAAGGAAGCTGTGCTCGAATTGCAACAGGAACTTGGCTTAAAGGTTGCGTGAAAGCCAAATAACTGGCATGCAGCGCCATCCGACCTAAAGTGCTTTTTTTCGGTTCAGGATGATATAACTTATCGCCTGTAATGGGATGTCCAATATATTGCATGTGTACTCGTAACTGATGTGAGCGCCCTGTAATCGGGGTGAGCAATACACGGGTAATATCTTCAACCGCACAATATTCCAAAGCCTGATACAGCGTTTGCGCAGGCTTGCCTAAATCGAAATGCACAATTTGGCGTGGACGGTTTTCCCAATCGGTAATTAAAGGCACATCGACACTGCCCTCACCTTCAAGTTTGCCTTGAATTAAAGCAATGTAGTTTTTTTCTACTGTTCGCGCCTGAAACATTTTACTCAATGCGACTTCTGCATCACGATGCTTGGCAAACATGAGAATACCTGAGGTCGCCATATCTAAACGATGGGCAATTTTTGCCTGAGGATAATCTGCGAGTACTCTTAAATATGCGCTGTCCTGATGTTCGGGCAAACGCCCAGGCACCGACAATAAACCTGCGGGCTTATCAATCACCAATAAATCGTCATCTTCATAGACAATCACTAAGGGTTCTTGTGGAGGTGCATAAATAAAGTTGTCGTTTAAAGCCATGAACATACAGCATGCAAAGCGGTGCGGGCAAAATATCAAGCACAGCCCAAACTGTCAATTCAGTCGGGCGATGTACTTTTTAGTGTAAAGATTTAGATTTTAAATTGGCTGAGTCTGCCAAGCTTAATCTGTCAAACTTAGTCTGCGAAACTTAGTCTGCTAAATAGTATTCCACCGTAGACACCACACGTACTTTTTTCAAATATGGCGTGTTGCTGTCACGGTCTTCAATACTAAATACGCCCTGATTGGCCGATTTAATTTTGCCTAAACGACTGTCAGAATCTGCAGCAAATTTTTCTGCAACACTGCGGGCATTTTGTGTGGCTTGCTCAATCATGGCAGGTTTGATGTCATTTAGTTGCGTATATAAATATTCGGTGCGTTGCCCGTAATCCTCACCGCCAAAGGCAATACCATTCTTGCCTAAATCAACCAGACGACTTTGCGCACTTCGGACTTTATCTATACTTTTGGTATACACCGTAATGGTTTGATGCGCAGTATAACGCAAGGCAACATTACCATCTCCACCATATTGCTGGGCGTATTTATCGGTAATCACGGGTGCAGCAATGGTAATTTCTTCCGCAGCAAAACCTTCATTTTTCAAAAAGTTTTGAATTTGTGCAGTCTGGCTTTGCATGGTGTCATATAAAGCAGCCAAATCTTGACTGGCTGCGCTAAAACGAATGGGCCACACGGCTACATTGGCTTTGACTTCACGCTCAGACAAGCCTTTGACCGAAACCACACGCTCATATTGTTTAATTTTCAGTGCGCTGTTGCCCAAAATCCAGCCTGCTAGCACCATCCCCAAACAAATCAGCCCACCTAAAATCAGTGCGGGTTTTAATTGATTCATGTTTGTAAACTCCTTGAATTGTGGTCTTTCAGCCTTGCTGTGACAACATCTTGTATTTTAAACGTGCTTTAAAACTGTGGTATTTAAGGTCGCATCATATACAGCGCAATGAGCGGTGCAATATTGAACAGCAATACCCCTATTTTATAAACTACCATGCCACCATAATGAATCGCATCAAAACTTGCATCGGAGAGTTTGAACCATTTGCCATGTAACTGCCGAAGCCAGTCATGGGCAAATATCAACACAACAAACCACAGCATTAAAATAGCGTAATTAATTAGGGCGCAAGTCAGTAAAAATCGACACCAAAAATCGTAATCAACACTCATATCACACCTGTTTAGATGCAGATCACAAGCTCAATTTAGCAGATTTAGATAAGTGACTTGATGGGAGTTTTGTAGCGAATATTTAAAAGAGATTTAAATTTAAACTGATATTTTATTTAGATTTTTATAATTTTATGGCTGTTATTTTAAGTTGTTATTTGTTTTCAAAATTCTTGGGGGTGTTAGGGAAAACAACTGTGGTTTACTTCAACTATCATGCTGGATAAGCCATGATCTTATAGCCTATAAACTTTTAATCTATAGCGTCCTAAGCCGAATCGAGACCTTTTGGGTAAGTACTACACGCACGTTGTACGCAACTGGCAGCAATCTACTCTTTTCGATCCCCATCACACCCTTGGGATATATAGTAATGATTTAAGCATGGGATTGTTTCCCCAAAATGATTTAATTCTCATATTTTTTTGAATTTTTTATTACATTTTTAACAATATTTTAAAATATTTTCCAAATAGGCAATTTTTATGCGTTTAAACCATCAAATAAAGCAGAAATATTGAATTTATTACCACATATTTTATGAAATGGTTTCAAACTGCTCCTGCAAGGCTTATACCGAAGATTCTGCAACTTTCTTTTTGCCTCGAATCCAACGAATAGCCCAAATTAAAGCAATGACCACTACAAATACCACTAACACTGGCACAATTAAAGACAATACCGAAAGTACTGCTGCACCAATCCACTCTCCTGTTGAAACAATAGGATTCGCAACTCCACCTGTAGTTGCAGTTGATACTCCACGTGCCGCAACTGTACTCATTTGCACCACACCTGCTGTTCCACCACCGACAATAATGGCAGAAGCCCAACTGGCAAATTGCGACATTTCGCCACTGCTTACAGCCATTGTGGTGAGTGTACCTGCAATCATGGCGGCAGGCGTTGCAACGGTATCGAGTAAGTTATCAACCCACGGCACATAATACGCAGCAATTTCACTGATTGTTGCCACGGTCAAAGCCAGACAAACAGCAGGCATCGCCAACCATTCAAAACCTTTTAAGGGTTCAAACCAACCCATGAGCGCGGCAACACTCATAACCAATATAGGTACGAAAACCCGAAAACCACTGGCAGCACTTAGCCCAATGCCGACACATAAACCGAGTATTGTTTCCATGTTGTACCTCATTGCCTTGGGTTTTCTTTAGGTAAAATAGCAAAAAGCCCCATCGGGTGATAGGGCTTTAGATTAAAAACAGGATCAGCTGTTTTAAGTCGTGTAGCTTAGGCAACCTTGTTGTTATATTCGGTGCCATGGCATTTGGTACACGGTGGTAGACGGTCTGTACCAATTTCTAAGTAAACGCGATGCCCGCATTGGACACAAAAATAGAAGCCTGTTCCTGGTTTATCACCTGCAGTTACCATCTTTGTTCTCCGTGTGGTTTAGAAATGGTCAATCCAGTATATCTATTCTGTGATGATTGTCTATTGTCCATTTTGACGGGTGATGAGGGCAGTTGGGCGAAGGATGATTTTTATAAAAAATCTAACTCAATTACAAAGGATTAGATACCCAGTTTTCGACTTTTAATCCATCGACACGAGTAAATTCTTTTTCGTTATTGGTGACCATGACCCAATGATTTGCACGTGCATGTGCTGCTAACCATAAGTCATTTGCGCCAATGATCTGCCCCTTAGATGCAAAGTTCTGGCGTATTTCTGCATAATGGTGTGCAACATTTTCATCCAATTCAACCACTTGAATCATTGATGTTAATTCATCTATGACTTTTAAAGCCTTTTCTTTATGTTGACTTTTTTCTGCACCAAAACGTAATTCTCCCAACGTAATGACAGAAATTAATATATTTCGATGCGGAAGATGTTTTTCAAAATACTGACGCACAATTTCAGGTTGGTATTTAATAATGTAAATACAAATATTTGTATCTAATAAATATTGTACTTGCATTAGAACATTTCCCGTTCTTGAGGCGGCAGATCTTCTCTTTCATCTGCATAAAAGTCATTTGGTATTTGGGATAACGCTTTAAATAACCGATCTACCGTGACTGGTTTTTCACGAAGAATCACTTCATCACCACGACGAAAGATTTCAACTTCTTTGCCTTCAAAGCGAAATTCTTTAGGCAAGCGAATGGCTTGACTTCGTCCTGTCATAAAAACTTTTGCGGTAGTCATTGGGCTACTCCATCGTTTTTGATACATATCTTATGATAGGTATTTATTGGGTGTTTTTCAACCAAATAAACTTCTACTTTTAAATTTTATTGTTTTTGATAACTGCTGATTTTTTGAATGAAAGATACTTTTTAGAAAATTAAGTTAGGTTTACAAGGAGTTTGCTGTTTAATTCACAATATATTCATCTTCCAAAAAAAAAGACCTCACTTAACAATGAGGTCTTTTCTCAACAATAATCATTCTCTAACATTTCTTTAAAGAAGAAAAATTAAAGAAGATTCTTAAAACATCATCAAGCCACATTCCCTTCCAAGAAATCCTGCGCAAAGCGTTGCAATACACCGCCCGCCTCATACACAGATACTTCTTCTTCGGTATCTAAACGACAAGTTACTGGCACTTCAATTGTTTGGTTTTTACCATCATCCGTTGAACGCTCAATCACCAAAGTCAAAGTCGAACGTGGCGCAATATTACCAATCACGCTATAAAGTTCCGTACCATCCAAACCTAAAGTTTTACGGTTAACACCCGCTTTAAACTCAAGTGGCAATACGCCCATACCCACCAAGTTGGTACGGTGAATACGCTCAAAACCTTCAGCCACAATCGCTTCCACACCCGCAAGACGCACGCCTTTTGCAGCCCAGTCACGGCTTGAACCCTGACCATAATCTGCACCCGCAATAATAATTAACGGCTGCTTACGGTTCATATAAGTTTCAATCGCTTCCCACATACGCATTACTTCGCCTTCTGGCTCAACACGCGCTTTAGAACCTTGCTTAATTGTGCCGTCTGAACGTACCACCATTTCATTAAACAATTTCGGATTCGCCAAAGTTGCACGCTGTGCAGTCAAATGATCACCGCGATGCGTTGCATAAGAGTTGAAATCTTCTTCTGGCAAGCCCATTTTTGCCAAATATTCCCCTGCTGCCGAGTCTAAAATAATCGCATTCGATGGAGATAAATGGTCTGTGGTGATGTTATCGCCCAAAATTGCCAACGGACGCATATTGGCTAATGTACGTGGAGCCGCCAATGCACCTTCCCAATATGGCGGACGGCGGATATAAGTACTTTGTGGACGCCAGTCGTAGAGTGGACTTTCAGATTTTTCCGACTCTCCCAAATCGAACATTGGAATGTACACTTGGCGGAATTGTTCAGGTTTAACCGATTCTTTCACCAAAGCATCAATTTCAGCATCAGATGGCCAAATATCTTTCAGATAAATCGGGTTACCATTTTGATCTGTGCCCAAAGCATCTTTTTCGATGTCAAAACGAATCGTTCCTGCAATCGCATAAGCCACAACCAACGGTGGCGATGCCAAAAATGCTTGTTTCGCATACGGATGGATACGACCATCAAAGTTACGGTTACCCGACAGCACAGCAGTCGCATACAAGTCACGGTCAATAATTTCTTGTTGAATCGCTGGGTCTAATGCACCAGACATACCGTTACAAGTAGTACATGCATAAGCGACAATACCAAAACCAAGTTTTTCTAAGTCTTTCAGTACGCCTGCTTCTTCCAAATACAATGCAGCCGCTTTAGAACCTGGTGCAAATGATGATTTCACCCAAGGCTTACGCACTAAACCTAACTCATTGGCTTTACGTGCCAACAAACCTGCTGCTACAGTATTACGCGGGTTTGAGGTATTAGTACAAGAGGTAATCGCAGCAATGATGATGGCACCATCTGGCATTAAACCATCAGTACGGTTTTCAACCACACCTGCAATGCCTTTTTCTTTTAAGTCTGCAGTTGAAACACGCGCATGCGGATTAGATGGGCCTGCAATGTTACGCGTTACCGTTGAAAGATCAAAACGTAACACACGTGGATACTCTGCCTGAGTCATATCAGATGCCCAAAGACCAATTTCTTTGGCATAGTTTTCAACCAGTTTTACCTGCTCTGCTTCACGACCAGTCAAAGTTAAATAGTCGATGGTGTTTTGGTCGATGTAGAACATCGCTGCAGTTGCACCATATTCAGGGGTCATGTTGGAAATCGTGGCACGATCACCCACCGACATGCTATCTGCACCTTCACCAAAGAATTCTAAATAAGCACCTACCACACGTTCTTTACGCAAGAACTCGGTTAAAGCCAATACGATGTCAGTTGCTGTAATACCCGCCTGACGCTGACCGACTAATTCCACACCAATAATATCTGGCAGACGCATCCAAGAAGCACGGCCCAACATCACGTTTTCAGCTTCTAAACCACCCACACCTACAGAAATTACACCCAACGCATCAGTATGTGGCGTATGTGAGTCTGTACCTACACAAGTATCCGGAAATGCCAGACCTTCACGGTTTTGAATCACAGGAGACATTTTTTCCAGATTAATCTGGTGCATGATGCCGTTACCCGCAGGAATCACATCTACATTTTCAAACGCAGTTTTAGTCCATTCAATAAAGTGGAAACGGTCTTCGTTACGACGGTCTTCCACTTCACGGTTTTTACGGAAGGCATCTGGGTCAAAACCACCATATTCCACTGCCAAAGAGTGATCGACAATTAACTGGGTTGGCACTACAGGATTCACTTTAGATGGATCACCACCTTGATCGGCAATCGCATCACGCAAGCCTGCCAAATCTACCAATGCGGTTTGACCTAAAATGTCGTGACATACCACACGTGCTGGATACCACGGAAAATCATGCTCTTGTTTACGTTCAATCAACTGTTTTAAAGATTGTTCTAAAATTGCAGGATCACAACGGCGCACCAACTGCTCTGCAAGTACTTTTGAGGTATAAGGAAGTTTGGCATAGGCGCCTGGCTGGATATCTTCAACGGCTTGACGCACGTCATAAAAATCGAGCTGAGTGCCTTGCAGCGGTTTGCGGTAGTTGTTATTCATCTGGTATTCGCCCTTACTCTATTGTTCTCAACATCTTATGGGATGATTGTTTCCACCCGTCGAAAGCATTGTACGCTGCCAAAAACCCATTTCCCAAATCTTATATATTTCATATACTTAAATATAAAAATAGTGGTTTTTGCAATAATTAGTTACATTTCAAGTAAAATTCTTGCCTGAAAAATGCATTTTTTCTAAAAATAGCGCAAAATTGACCTCATTCTTTAGTCTTAGATTTCATTCTGAAAAGGGTTTTCATGCGCGATTTAGCTTTCTGTGCTTTGAGTTTAAACGGTGTAGATGCACAAAAATTTCTCCAAGGTCAGGTGACCGTCAATGTCGAAGCTTTGGCTGAAAATACAACGTGTTATACGGCTATTTGTAGTTTAAAAGGACGTGTGCAGTTTGGTTTATGGCTCAAAAAAATCTCCTCTGAAAGTTTTGAAATAATCAGCACTGCCGACCAAGCCGAAGATTTAGCCAAACACATTAAAAAGTTTGGTGCATTTTCAAAAATGCAGCTTGAAACCATCGGTACGGTTTACCCAACCATTCAGGGCAATCAAACTGAATTTTCAGCTGAAGTGACTGATTTAAACGCATGGCAACTACAAGCGATTGAAACAGGTCAGGCATGGATTCAAGCCTCAACAGCAGAAGTGTTTCAACCGCAGGAATTGCGTTTGCATCAACGAGATGGCGTGCATTATGACAAAGGCTGTTATTTGGGTCAGGAAGTCGTGGCACGTTTATGGTTTAAAGCCAAACCAAAACATTGGTTGCATTTAATTCAGGGTTCAGGCGAAGCACCTGCACCTGCCGCCAAACTGAATAATGATGTGGAAGTGGTGAATAGCATAGCGACTGCAGAAGGTTTTAAAGCGTTGGTGGTTGCCAAACCAAGTGCTTTGGAAGAGTTAGCTGTACAAGTATTGGCTTTGCCTGAACATTTGAATGGCGATGTTGCACGTCCGCAATAAAATAGATTCCACCCGCTCAGGTTAAGGGAGTCGCAAGATTCCCTTCAAATGACAATGAAAAAGCATTCGTACACATTTTTTATATTTACATTCACACTTTTCAACTTATGATGAATGCACCACTGTAAAAACAAAACGCACATCAACGGAATAATGATGTGTAAAAGAGAACAAGGTACAACTCAAATGATGAAAAAACTACTCATTGCGGGTGCAATCGCCCTATCTAGCAGCATCAGTATGGCAAATAGCAACATTCCAACCGATCCTGCTTTTGCCAAAATTGAACAATTAATGCAAGCCAACAAGGTTAAAGATGCCTATCAGGAATTAGAAAAGCTTGCCAAAACAGGCAATGCGCAAGCCATGTATAACTTAGGCTATTTGACACAAACTGGACAAGGCACAGCAAAAAATGAAAAGAAAGCCATTCAGTTGTATGAGCAATCTGCCCAAAAAGGCTACCCTGTTGCGAGTTATGTTTTAGGCAAAAACTATCTTACTGGCGCACTGGGTTTAAAACAGGATGCTGCTAAAGCCAAACAATATTTACAGACGGCATCCAATCAGGGTTTTAATGATGCCACAGTCGATTTAGCCGTTTTATATTTCTCGGAAAATACGGCAGCATCTGACCAAAAAGGTTTAAAACTATTACAACCTTTAATTGCCAAAGATCATTATCAAGCCATACATGCAAAAGCCTTGTACGAAATTAGCACAGGCTTTAAAAACAAAGATGAAGCACCAATTAAGCAAGGGCTGCAAAGCATTCAAAACTTGGCGCAAAAGGGTTATATTCCTGCACTCATGGCAGTGGGCAATATGTTTGTGAATGGCAATATCGTGCCGCAAAACTTGCCTGAAGCGAAAAAGATTTTTGCCTCACTGGCACAGGAAAATGTAGCGCAAGCCAAAGAATCATTGGCTGTGGTTGAAAAAATGATGGCAGATCAAGCCAAAGCTTCCAACAAGGCAACCGCTAAGAAAAGTTAAGATAGTTTCTTTATAAAGGCTATTAATCAGAGAAATTTTAAAAAAAGTCTGTATCAGCATGGTACAGACTTTTTTTTATGATTTGAGCACTTCGATACCGTTGCTATCTCCAAGTGAAAGAGGACTCCACCCGTCAGTCAGGGTGGAGGTGAATTTCACAAATTTCAACCTTGTTGATTCTGAATATATTGTTTGATTATTTCCAAAGGCGCACCACCACAAGACCCTGCAAAATATGATCTTGACCATAAAACAGGTTTTGTATAATTCCCTCTCAAGTCTAAAAACTCATTTCGCATTCTTCTACTTGTTACAGACTTTAAATTATTAACC
>NZ_VPCW01000022.1:0-39572 GCF_013418015.1 Acinetobacter sp. YH12211 | reverse complement strand
TAAATCATTGACATAATTCCAGACGAAGTTCACTTCTGATGCTAGTTGGTCTAACACCTTGCAATGTTTGTCTTTTATACGTAATTTAAGGGTTTTCATGTACTTATATTAACAATCAAAACTCAAGAAAAATAGTCCTTAGTTAAATCAAACGACACTTCATGTCGTGTCGCTTATATCTCTGACCTGAAGGACTGAGTTTTACGCTCCATTTGATAAAAATAATTCAGATCAGAGCCGACTGTGTCCAGCACCTTGGCAACTTCAAGGTGAAGCCTATATTTTAAATTATTGGCTCAGCCCACAATTTTTAAAACAGGCACAACCTTTTGGCTTAACACCTTCTTTTTTAGGACGTCTTGTTCAAGTCATGTGGGTGCGTTATCACGCTAGCCCCATTGGTGCTTACGATGAGCTGCTGATTTTAGATCATCCTTTATTTAGGCAGCGTCGTTTATCTACTATTCCTAAAATTTTCGTTTCAACCGAGTCTTCTGTGCAACACGGACAACAGCTTTGGGGTATTCCGAAAGAACTGGCAAGCTTTGATTGGGATATTCAAGATCGACAGATGAGTTGCAAAATACAACACGCAGATTTGCAATTCGCCATTCAACTTGAAAAATGCAATACGCAACGTAGCTTTATTGATAGTCATTACATCCCTGCTGCGCTTTTAAAAATTCAGCAAACATGGCAAGGGAAATCTTATCAATTTAATCCTTCTTTTCGCGGCAGATTAATCCCACTCAAACATGCGTCTTGGCAATCGAATCCAAGTTTGTTTCCTGATTTTAATCAGGCACGCTTCATCAATGGTTTTTACGTGCTTGAGTTCGAACTGACTTTTCCAGAAGCCGAAATCTCTACTCTGGTTTAACCGTTCCACGTGAAACAGATTAACAAAGACAACCCAAGGTTTAGCTACGTGGTCGATCCCAAAATTTTCTAAAGTTTTTACACATTTCAATGCTGATTTTTTTGGCGCGACGCGACACAAAGGTCATGCTAATAAAACCATGTGTTTGATCTAAATATTCTACATATTTTACCGTGACAGCATGTTGACGTAATTTATGTGCATAAATTTCAGCTTCATCATGCAAAACGTCATGCCCTGCTGTGACCACAAAGGCAGGCGCTAGTTTTTTCAATTTGCCAAAAGTTGGCGAAATGATTGGATCATCCAAAGCGACCTGATGCTGTGTGACATAGTGCTGTGTGACAAAATCAACATCTTGCCCCGTCAGCACCAAACCATCTTTATAAGCAAAGAATGAAGGATGGCGACTCTTAAAATCTAAGGCTGGATAAATTAAAAATTGTGCGTCAGGTGCATAGGCTGAATGAGCACTACGCTGTGCAACCACCGCTGCAATATTACCACCCGCACTATCGCCTGCCACCGCTATGCGATTTTTTAAAATTTTCATTTCTCGACGATGTTGATATGCCCATGCCAAAGCATCTTCACAGACTTGAATAATCTGCTGTGGACTAGCTTCAGGCGCGAGTGGATATTCCACACTCAACACTTGTGCATGGGCATGTACCACCATTAAGCGGCAAAATTCGTCATGACTGTCTAAACCACCCACCACAAAACCACCACCATGATAAAACACGATTAAAGGCAATTTTTTATGTGGTGCAGGATGATAATAACGCGCTGCGATATTGCCACTGGCTAAGTTTAAACGGATTTCTTCAACTCGTTTGACCGCAGTTGGAGTGCTCAGAATAGATTGCATTTGTCGATCAAATGCCTGTCTAGACTGTACAGGGTCAGCACCAATAAAACCAATTTTCCCTTGTTTTAATTGTGCCGCCATCATGCATTTAATAAATGGATCAAGGTCTGGATAATGATACGGATAACCCAAAGCTTGAGCCAAAGTATGATGTACTCGACTTGGTAACTTATTTAATGCACGTGCAGCAGCACCTTGTCCTTTGTGCAATTTATTTTTGAGAGATGAATTCAAAATTTGCATGCCTGTTCCTTTTTATATGTCTGCATGATTTGCCTAAACGCTTCATAATTTCTTCATGATCAACAGCACAGTGACCATTTTGTTATACAAGTGCTTCAATCGTTATACACATTCAAATTACCTATAACGCTACCCTGCTTTTATGACGCTGTCATTGACACTATTGCAGTCTATGTTTGATGTTTCAGACAAATTCACCTCATCAGCTCAGGAGGCAGAGCATGACTAAAAAATTAATCTTACTTTCATGTGCGACTGCTTTTTTAGCCGTAGGTTGCGTAGTCGTGCCTGACGAAGGTTACTACGATGGACGATATGAGCCACGCTATGATGATGATCATCGACGTTATGACAATGATCGGCAGCGTTGGGAATATCAACAAGGTAAAAATCGGGTTGAGTTAGAGCGTCGTAAACGTGAACTAGAACGTCGTGAATGGGAACAAAAACGACAACAGCAATTACAGCAACAACGCTATGAACAAGAGCGACAACGCTTAGCAGAGCAACGCAAACGCTTATCGGAACAGCAGCGTAAACAGCTAGAGCAAAAGCGTAAGCAGCTAGAGCAAAAGCGTAAGCAGCAAATTGAAGCTGAACAAAAAAAGCGTGAGGAAGCACGTAAACGCTGGCAACAACAACGTGATGCACAACAAAAGCGCTGGCAGGAAAACCGTAAAGACCGTGAACAACGACGTGATCGTGATTGAGTCTTGCAGCAAAGCAAAACAAATGAGGTAAAAAAGGGCTTATTCAGAAGTTAGATAAGCCCCAAAAACACATTTAGCAATACACAAGAAACTACAGCGATATAGCATCTATGCGCAAAGAATAAGCAGTGTTAGGTTTTGTGTAAAATATATAATTACTCTCGATTAAGCTGTTTTAGCGATTAATCAACCAAAACTTAAAAACTCTAATCATACGCATGCACAATATAGTGAACAAACACCCAGTCGAATCCTGTTGATAAAACAGTGTTTTTAGCTATCTCCGTAATAAAAGCACTGGTTTAGCTGAATAATCAGCTCCCTATTACCATACTTTTTTAAACAAAAAATATTATAAGTTTCAAAGTTTAATTTGCTTCATTCATCCGCCGACATCTTGATTCAAAATGTATTTTTTTGACCAAATTTCATGGCAATGAAAATTAATCTACTGGCACGCTTGAATTTTGCCTGCCCTGCCCCGATTTCTTAGCTAATTACGAACTTCTCTAACCATGGCAGTTCAGCAATAACGCAGTTAGCACTGACGCCAAAGGACTGTACATGTTTAAAAACCCATTTAAACGGAGTAAATCAATGGCAACTGAGCAGAACGAACAAACTCAAGACCTTGAGCTAGAGCAGACGGAACAACAAACAGCGCAAGATACTGAGCAAGCAGAAGTTTCCGTTGAGTCTTTACAAGAACAACTGAGCAAACTTGAAGAAAACCTAAAATTGGAAAAAGCACGTACTGCCAATGCAGTTTACGAAGCGGAAAAAACCAAAGAGCGTTTAGAACGTGAAGCAGATACAGCTAAAAAGTTTGCTTTAGAAAAGTTTGCTAAAGAATTATTGGATTCTGTAGACAACCTTGAGCGTGCTATTGCCGCCAATGGTGATGAAAAAACTGCCTTGTCTGAAGGTGTGGAACTGACCTTGAAATCATTACTGACCACTTTAGAAAAGTTTGGTGTGGTGGTGATTGATACAGCCAATGGTTTCAATGCAGACCTGCATCAAGCCGTAGGGATTGATCCAAATGCAAAAGCCAATGAAATTGGCAACGTATTACAAAAAGGCTACACCTTACATGGTCGCTTACTCCGCCCTGCAATGGTGATGGTTGGCGCTTAAGCCTTATAAAATCGAGAGTTGATAAAAAATTTTCATCTAAACAACTTGAAAAATTTTGATTGGCTCTCATATCGAATAACAAGTGAAAACATTGCAAAAGAATTTTTGAGGAAACATCCAAATGGCTAAAATCATTGGTATTGACTTAGGTACAACTAACTCATGTGTAGCGGTACTTGAAGGCGACAAAGTTAAAGTAATTGAAAACGCAGAAGGCGCACGTACAACTCCATCTATTATTGCGTATAAAGATGGCGAAATTCTTGTAGGTCAATCTGCAAAGCGTCAGGCTGTAACTAACCCGAAAAACACATTATTCGCAATTAAGCGTTTGATTGGTCGTCGTTATGAAGACCAAGCGGTACAAAAAGACATTGGTCTTGTGCCTTACAAAATCATCAAAGCAGACAATGGCGATGCTTGGGTTGAAGTGAATGACAAGAAACTTGCACCACAGCAAATTTCTGCAGAAACTTTGAAAAAGATGAAAAAGACTGCCGAAGATTATTTGGGCGAAACAGTTACTGAAGCCGTGATTACTGTACCTGCGTACTTTAACGATGCACAGCGCCAAGCAACCAAAGATGCGGGTAAAATTGCTGGTTTAGAAGTTAAACGTATCATTAACGAACCAACTGCTGCTGCACTTGCATTTGGTATGGACAAGAAAGAAGGCGACCGTAAAGTTGCTGTGTATGACTTGGGTGGTGGTACTTTTGACGTATCTATCATTGAAATTGCAGACCTTGATGGCGACCAACAAATTGAAGTGTTATCAACCAACGGTGATACCTTCCTTGGTGGTGAAGACTTTGACAATGCCTTGATCGAATACTTGGTTGAAGAGTTCAAAAAAGAGCAAAACTTCAACTTGAAACAAGATCCATTGGCATTACAACGTCTGAAAGAAGCGGCTGAGAAAGCAAAAATCGAGCTTTCATCTTCAAATGCGACTGAAATCAACTTGCCATATATCACTGCAGACGCAACAGGTCCGAAGCACTTGGTGATGAACGTGACTCGCGCCAAACTTGAAGGTTTGGTTGCTGATTTAGTCGCTCGTACCATTGAGCCATGTAAAGTTGCGCTACAAGATGCAGGACTTTCAACTTCTGACATCTCTGACGTGATTTTGGTGGGTGGTCAATCACGTATGCCACTTGTACAACAAAAAGTACAAGAATTCTTTGGCAAAGAGCCACGTAAAGACGTAAACCCAGACGAAGCTGTTGCAATTGGTGCAGCAATTCAGGGTGCCGTATTGTCTGGTGACAAAACTGACGTATTGCTTCTAGACGTAACTCCGTTAACGCTTGGTATTGAAACTATGGGTGGCGTGTTGACGCCAATCATTGAGAAAAACACCACGATTCCTGCGAAGAAATCTCAAGTGTTCTCAACAGCGGCAGACAACCAGCCTGCAGTAGACATTTCAGTTTACCAAGGTGAGCGTAAAATGGCTCAACAAAACAAATTGTTGGGTAACTTCCAATTAGGTGACATTCCACCAGCGCCACGCGGTGTGCCACAAATTGAAGTTTCGTTCGACATTAACGCTGACGGTATCTTGAAAGTGTCTGCAAAAGACAAGAGCACAGGCAAAGAACAATCGATTCAAATTAAAGCAAACTCTGGTTTGAGCGATGCTGAAATTGAAGCGATGATTAAAGATGCTGAAGCAAATGCTGAAGAAGACCGTAAGTTTGAAGAACTTGCAAAAGCACGTAACGAAGCGGATGCTTTAGTTTCTTCTGCTCAAAAAGCAGTAAAAGACCTTGGTGAACAAGTGACTGCCGATGAAAAAACTGCGATTGAAACAGCAGTGACTGAGCTTGAAGCCAGCACTAAAGAAAATGATGTAGATGCGATCAAAGCGAAAACTGAAGCGCTTCAAAACATCATCATGCCAATTACGCAACGTGCGTATGAAGCTGCACAAGGTCAAGGCGGTGCACAAGGTTTTGACCCGAATGCATTCCAAGGCGATGCAGGTCAAAAAGCCGATGATGGCGTAGTCGATGCTGAATTCACTGAAGTCAAAGATGATAAAAAATAATTTGTCGCTTTAACGCACATCAAAAACCGCGCTGCAAGCAATTGCAGCGCGGTTTTTCTTTTCGATATCCATACACTGACTTCAAGATTTAAATGAAAGAGCACAGACAATTGGACGCTCAACCGAGTACAATAGATAAAATGATGCTCTAACTGCAAATAGATTGAGTTTCTGCCCTACTTTCGGCTACAGTAAACCCAAAAAAGGATGCCGCTAGCAATGCGTTTGTTTCTATTGGGTGCAATCATACTGTTTTCTATCTTGCTGATTTATCAAAATATTCAACATCCTCATACACGACACAATACTGCACTAGATCATTTAAAACATCCTTTAGATACTCGCTTACGTTATCGTATTGCTGAAGTCGATCCGCGTTTTGGCTTAAGCCATGCCGATTTACTACAACTGAGTCAGGAAGCCACCCATATTTGGAAACAAGGGACGGGACAAGATTATTTTGTATATGACCCGAACGCCAAGCTCGCCATTCACTTGATTTATGATCAACGTCAAGATGAATCAAACCAACGCCAACAACAACTTACAGCCATTGAACAACGCCAACAACACTGGAACAATCAAAACCAAAATATTCAAGCACTAAAACAAGAAATTGCAGATAAAAATCAACAACTTGATGCAAAAAAAATGCTATTTGAACAACAACTTGAACAATACAATCGTCAAGTACAGCAAATTAACCAAAGTGGTGGGCTACATCCTTCGCAACAGGAAATTTTTGCAGCCAAAAAACAAGAAATCCAGCAACACATGTGGAGTTTAGAACACGAAATAGCGCAATTTAATCAGCAAATTAACCAGCTCAATCAACAAGTCGATGCCCTCAATCAACTTAATCAAGACATTGATGTATCCATCCAGCAATTTAATGCACGTTTTCAACCACGTTTATTTGATAAAGGCAGCTTTGATGGTCAGGCCATTCGGATTTATGAGTTTCAATCTAAAGATGATTTACGTCTAACTTTGGCGCATGAATTTGGTCATGCTTTGGGTTTAGCACACCATAACGACCCTTATGCCTTAATGTATCCAATGCTAAAAGATCAGCAGTTGCAGAATTTCCAACTGCGCCCTGCCGATCTCGATTTACTCCATGCACGGCATTGAGCAATCTGGCAAACTGAAGTGACTAAAACACAAAACTCCCCTCACCCTGTACGATAGTTGCATATCCATTACACGTGCAAAGGCAGCAAATTTACTCATTTCATGTTATTGTGAAGGCTCTGTATAACCCTGAACGATCTGTGGAGATTCATGTGAGTTACTACCATATCCTGATTGAAGTAAATGACCACATCAGCACGATTGAACAAAGCCGTGATATCGAAATTTTTGATATTGTTGAGCTTCAACCTTGTCTCCACTCGATTTTATTGCCGTATTTTAATGAGCAAGTGATTGAACTTGAAGATGAAAATATTGAATACAAAGATATTTTGCATCTTGAGGTTAGACAGACCTTATTACCAATTGAACACCTGATTGAAGAAGAACAGCGTTTGCTGCCAAGTGATACCGACATCACCATTTCAGCTTATGAAATTTTTAATAACAAAGAATTAAGCCAAGATGTCACGACTGTGATTTTTGATTTGCTTGAAGCAGTGAAAATTGAACCTTAATCCCCTGTTTTAAGACAAAAATTAAAAAGGTCTGCACATTTGCAGACCTTTTTAATGCAATCACAACAACTTATTGCATCATTTGTTTGGCCGCTTCATTACGAAACGCTCTTAAAATTTGCTGCCCTGCCCGACCTGTTGCAGCCAAGCCGAGTCGAGTCTGTTCCTGACGAATCGCTTGACGGGTTTTGTCGCCAATTAAACCATCCACTTCACCAATGTCATAACCACGGCTTAACAAAAAGCGTTGAATTTCACGGCGTTCTGCGCGGGATGTACCTGCATCATCGGTTGGCCAAGCGGTGCGGAATGCAGACTGCCCCATTAAACGATCTGATAAATGCGCAATCGCTAAGGCATAACTTTCTGCTGCGTTATAGCTATAAATGGCATCGAAGTTTCTAAACACTAAGAATACAGGGCCATTCGCACCTGCAGGTGCCATCAAGCCTGCCTGACTACTGCCCGATAAATTGCCCTGAATTAATGCCGAACCATCTGCACGAGTCAACCCACGATTAACCCAACTGCTGAGGGATTTTTTATTGCGTCGCCCTTCACCACTCAAAGACATGCCTGCAGGCACTTTGACTTCAAAGCCCCACGGCTGCCGTGTTTGCCAGCCGCGACGTTTTAAAAAGTTAGCGGTGGAAGCCAAAGCATCTGGAATACTAGATACTAAGTCACGGCGACCATCACCATCAAAATCGACCGCCAACTCATCATAGGTCGATGGCATAAACTGAGTATGCCCAAACGCCCCTGCCCATGAGCCTTTTAATTGTGATTCAGTGACATCACCACGTTGCAATAAACGCATGGTGGTAAAAAACTCACCTCGGAAATAGCTTTGACGGCGTCCTTCACAGCTCAAGGTACCTAGCGCTTGCAATAATGGATAGGATCCTGAAATCGCACCAAAGTTACTTTCTACACCCCAAACCGCCACTACGGTTTCTGCAGGTACGCCATAGGCTGCTGCAACACGATTGAGCACATCACGGTGCTGTGCCAATTTCTGCTGTCCTGCCTGCACGCGCTCATCATCGACCAAGCCTGAGAGATAATCCCAGATTGGCGTAGAAAATTCAGGTTGGTAATTTAAACGCTCAATGACGGAATAATCTGGGCTGAGATTTTGAGTATAGCGATCATAACTGCTGCCACTCACCCCTTTGGCAATGGCTTGGCTGCGTAAATTGGCCAAACAACTTTGAAAATGGTTTTGTGGTTGAAAATTTGCAGATGTACTGACCGTTGGTGTTACGGTGACAGATTTTCCATTGATAATCAGTTCTGCCTGAACCTGAGTAGCTGCCATTGCAGCTGTCGCAAAAATCACAGCGAAACGATGCATAATACCCTTTGATGTGTTTTGAATTTAAATCTTGGCTTTACCATAACACCTTCAGCCACAGAGATCAGATGAAAATCTGTAACTTTAAATTCATTTACACAGTTTTAAATTCATTTTCTCGTTTTAAATTTAAAACACTTATCCACAAGTACGGCATCTCACATTTTTAAATTCAAAATCACAACACATGATAAGACTTTTAAATTTAAAAGTTTAAATTCAAATTAAACCAACCCAAGTTATCCACAAAACACGACATTCACTACATATTTACGATGTATTACTTTGAATTTAAAAGTAGCTTTTTAAATTTAAAGATCAAAAGAGCCGCTACTTTATTTAAATTCAAAACTGCAGATCTATCTTTAAATTCATTTCTGATATTTAAATTCAAAGTTGAAGCATCGCTTTAAATTTAAAACGCGCTATTTGAATTTAAAGTTTTGAATTCATAATTATCATCTGTTTCCCATCAGACTTGTGCGCATTTTTATTTTAAGTATTGCTTTGCTACGGTGATGGTTGCTTATTCAGCCTGATCTATCTTAATCAACCTAAAATTACAGCGTCAATCCTAGACAGATTAACGGTAGAACACCTTAAAAATGGGCAGAATAAAAAATGTGAGAGCATAAAAAAGCGCTCATCGTGATGAGCGCTTTGGCGTCATTTTTAAATTTACAAGCTCATATCAGCACTGAGCGCCAATGGATTTGGCAAAATTTTTGCCAATTGGCGGCATAAATCTGTCAACTCAGCAGCATCATTCGGCATTAAAGTAATATGCCCAATTTTACGACCTTCACGCTCAGTTTTATTGTACAAATGCAAATGTGCGCCATTCAATGCCAACACATCTTCAGTTTTGGGATGCTGACCAATAATATTGACCATCACCGTTGGACGTACCACTTCAGTTGAGCCTAACGGTAAACCTGCTACAGCACGAATATGGTTCTCAAACTGCGAACACACCGCGCCTTCAATTGACCAGTGACCTGAGTTATGCACACGAGGTGCCATCTCGTTGGCATACAAGCCCTTGTCAGTGACAAATAGCTCTAACGTCAACACACCTACATAATTCAAGTGATTGAGCAGGCGAGTGATATAGTCTTGTGCCGCAGGCTGCAAGTCAGCGCTGTTTGGTGCAGGGACAATCGAATGCGACAAAATACCGTTGTGATGATGGTTTTCTGCCAATGGCCAAGTTTTTACTTCACCATTTTGACCACGCACCGCAATAATAGATACTTCACGTGAAAAAGTAACAAAACTTTCTGCGATCAAGCTGCCTGCAGGGCCAAGTTCTGCCCATGCTTGTTCAATCTGATCTGCACTGCGCAGTACAAACTGACCTTTGCCATCATAGCCGCCTGTTGCGGTTTTTAGCACAATTGGCAGACCGAGTTCAGCTACAGCAGCCTGTAAACTTTCCAGCGAGTTGACGGCTTGGTACGGCGCAACAGGAATCGCCAATTCATCAAATAAGCCTTTTTCCAGCAAGCGGTTTTGGGCAATTGCCAAAGCCTGACGTGGTGGATGCAAGTCTTTGTGCTTAATCAATACATCAACATCAGCCAACGGAGTATTTTCAAACTCAAGGCTGAATACATCGGCACTGTGTATAAAATCTTGTAGGCTGTTTTCGCTTTTGCTGGCAAAAACCTGACCCAAGGTTGCCGCTGGGCAATCTGGACTGGCTTCAAAAAAGGTACATTGAATATTTAAGGGTAAAGCCGCTTGTGCCATCATACGGCCCAGCTGTCCACCACCAAAAATACCGATGGTCTTATCCATAGTAATTGTCCCGCTTAAGCCTGACCTGGAATATTGTTGCTTGAAACTTTCTCAGTTTGCGCGGCACGGAAATTGACAACATTTTGTGCAATCTCTGGACGGGTTAAACCTAAAATTTGGGCTGCCATAATTGCCGCATTGGTTGCTCCCGCAGGACCAATCGCCAATGTACCTACGGCAATACCTGCAGGCATTTGCACAATTGAAAGTAATGAATCGACACCATTTAAAATTGAAGATTTCACTGGCACACCCAAAACAGGTAAATCAGTTTTAGCTGCACACATACCTGGTAAGTGTGCGGCACCACCAGCGCCTGCAATAATCACCTGAATGCCACGATCACGCGCTTGTTCAGCATATTCAAATAAGCGATCTGGGGTACGGTGTGCAGAAACGACTTCCGCTTCAAATGGGACACCAAGCTGCTTCAGCATATTGGCAGTGTGTTCGAGAGTTGCCCAATCCGATTGAGAACCCATGATAATTCCAACGAGAGGAGCGTCTTGTGCAGCGGCCGCGTTCATTACAAATATTCCAGAAACGAAACTAAGGAAAGAGAAATTCAGGCGAGAAAGCCAAGCTTGAATAAGAACTCCACATTATAGACTGATTTTTCGACTTGTTAAAATTGAACACGGCGACTCAACCGACTTTTTTGATTATTTTTATCTGGTTATTTTCTAATAATTAACCACAGGCTCACACCATTGCAGCTACGCGAGCTGTTTAAGCCATGCAAAAGCACCATTTTAAGATGCTCGAAACACAAAATATACGCAGCCACATAAACATAAAGCTGCCCATAAATAATCCAGTTTAAAAGGTTGCTTAAACAAAAAAATCATAAACGGGACAAACACCAATAAAGTCACAACTTCTTGGGTAATTTTCATTTGACCTACCGCCCAGCCATGCTGCGCCAGCAAACGGGTAGCAGGAATCATCAAACTGTATTCAAACAGGGCGATCACCCAACTGAATAAAATAGCCTGCCACAGCGGCGCATCATGTGGTAAAAACTTGAGATGACCATACCACGCCAAGGTCATAAAACAGTTTGCAACCACCAAAAGTAAAAATGCTGAAGACATTGTGTCGTACTATCTTAAAAATTCAGTTTTATTTTACGAGCTATTTGCCATGAAAAATGCAAGAGCAGCAATTTTTTACATCGTTTGGCGCAGATTCAGCGCTGAAAAATCCCTGAAATGAGATACAAGAATCACTATCTTTTCGCCAAAACCCTTGCTATCGTTGCTTCAAATCAAGTTAATCACGACAACAGCACAAAAATACGTGATGTGTCTATAAAAAGCAGTGGAGTAAGGCGGAATGCATCTGCATATTTTGGGTATTTGTGGCACATTTATGGGCTCATTGGCACTTTTGGCCCGCGATTTAGGACATACCGTCACAGGTTCAGACCAAAACGTCTATCCACCGATGTCGACTCAACTGGAAAATGCAGGCATTACCTTAATGCAAGGTTATGACCGCAGCCATTTACAACCGCATCCAGATTTAGTGATTGTGGGCAATGCCATGAAACGTGGGATTGATGCGGTTGAATATATGCTGAATGCTGGTTTGCCGTATATTTCTGGCCCGCAATTTTTGGCCGATCATGTCTTGCAAGGCAAACACGTACTGGGCGTTGCAGGCACGCACGGCAAAACCACCACCACCACCATGTTGGCGTGGGTATTGGATCAGGCAGGCTTAGAACCGGGCTTTTTAATTGGCGGCGTTCCTTTAGGCTTTAGTGAAAGTGCACGTTTGGGTGCAGGCAAGTATTTCTGTGTCGAAGCCGATGAATACGACTCTGCGTTTTTTGATAAACGCTCCAAGTTCGTACATTACCATCCTAAAACCGCCATTTTAAATAACCTTGAATTTGACCATGCCGATATTTTTGATGATTTGGCCGCAATTCAAAAACAATTCCATCATTTGGTGCGTACCATCCCAAGTGAAGGGCGCATTATTGCCCCAATTACAGAAACCCATATTGATGAAGTGTTAGAAATGGGTTGCTGGACACCTGTGCTACGTACTTCGCTCAATGCAGATCCACAAGCGGAACTGTATGCAGAACAACTTGCAGCAGATGGTTCACATTTTAAAGTTCTGAAAAATGGTGTGCTACAAGGTGAAGTGCGCTGGAATATGACTGGGCAACACAGTGTCGCCAATGCCTTGGCAACCATCGCCGCAGCAGAGCATGTTGGGGTTGCAATTGAAACCGCATGTGCAGCGCTGTCCAATTTTGGTGGGGTGAAACGCCGTATGGAGTTATTAGGCACCATACGCGGCATTGAAGTCTATGATGACTTTGCCCACCATCCAACCGCAATTGAAACCACACTGGACGGCGCACGTAAGCGTTTGGGTGAGCGTAAGCTTTGGGCGATTATTGAACCACGTTCCAACACCATGCGCATGGGCAGTCATAAAGAGGGCTTGGCAGATTCAGCACGTTTGGCGGATGCTGTGATTTGGTATCAACCTGAAGGTTTAGACTGGGATTTACAGCCTGTGGTTGCGGCTGCTCGCAATCATGCGGTGGTGGCCAATACTTTGGATGAAATTATTCAAAAAATCGTGAGCCAAGCAGGTGAGGGCGATGCAGTGGTGATTATGTCAAATGGTGGATTTGGTGGTTTACATCAAAAACTGATGCAGGCATTGCAACACAGCGCTTAAACCATTAATTTCATTTAAAGGCCGTGTTTTGCAAAAAATACGGCCTTTTTTATATATTATAAATTTATATATTATTTTTAAAAAGCAACGATTTTGCTAATGAACTTGTCATCTTGTCCTGTTACCTTAGAAGAATAACATCCTGCGAGCATGACAATTGCAGCAGGTTGGCTGCTGGATGTCTTTCATCATAATCACTATAGAAGGATAGTCACAATGTCAAAAACAATGAAAGCCATGGTCTATCACGGCGCTAATGATATCCGTTTTGAAGATCGACCTCGTCCAGAAATTCTACAACCGACTGATGCGGTGATTCGCCTGACCAAAACCACAATTTGCGGTACTGACTTAGGTATCTGGAAAGGTAAAAACCCTGAGATTCAAGAGACTGCTGTAGCTAAAACAGGCAATTTTGATGGCCGTATTTTAGGTCACGAAGGTATTGGGATTGTAGAAGAAGTCGGTTCTGCTGTAAAAAACTTCAAAAAAGGCGACAAGGTGATTATTTCCTGCGTCAGCCGTTGTGGTACCTGTGAAAACTGTCAAAAGCAACTCTATGCACACTGCCGTAATGAAGGCGGTTGGATTATGGGCTATATGATTGACGGTACCCATGCAGAATATGTGCGCACTCCATTTGCAGACACTTCTTTATATTTATTACCTGAAGGCTTAAACGAAGAAGTTGCAGTATTCTTGTCAGATGTATTGCCAACTTCACATGAAATTGGTGTGCAATATGGTGATGTCAAACCAGGCGATACCATTGCAATTGTGGGCACAGGCCCAATTGGTATGGGATGTTTGCTTACCGCACAATTCTATTCTCCTGCGCAAATTATTGCCGTAGATATGGATGATAACCGCTTGGCAATGGCCAAAGAGCTAGGCGCAACTCATACGGTAAACTCAGCTAAAGAAGATGCTGTACAACGCATTTTAGAAATTACAGGTGGTCGTGGTGTTGACTGTGCCATGGAAGCTGTTGGTATCGAAGCGACTTGGGATATTTGCCAAAATGTAGTGAAAGAAGGTGGACATATTGCCAACGTGGGCGTACATGGCAAGTCTGTGAACTTTGAGTTGAATAAACTCTGGATTAAAAACTTAACCATCACTACAGGCTTGGTGAATGCCAACACCACAGGCATGCTGTTAAAAACATGCTGTTCAGGTAAGTTACCTTTGGAAAAACTAGCCACCCACCATTTCAAATTTGCTGAATTTGAAAAAGCCTATGATGTGTTTAAGCATGCTTCAGATGAAAAAGCCCTGAAAGTGATGATTAATTACGAATAAACTAGACTGAACTGTACTCAACAAGCCAATTCATATTTTGTGGATTGGCTTGTTTTTCTTGTGATACATCAAAATAAATACTCTTTAGCCCAACATATTCTAAACCCTGAGCTCATTGAGGGTGCGCAGCTATTTAAAAACGCTAAGCCACCACATCAGCAAATTCAGCTTCACGTTGAAACATCACATCAACATAAGAGCAGGTTGGAACAATTTTAAGCTGCTTTTCACGTGCAAATGCAACTAAGACATCCAATAATTGACGTGCTACACCTTGTCCACGCAAGGAATTATCTACCCAAGTGTGATCTGCCACTATGGTCGCTTCATTTTGATATTGATAAGTAATTTCAGCGATATGCCGACCATCACGTTCAATAAAAAATTCACCGCCACGTTGGGTTTCTTGATGTTGAATTTTCATAAATTATTCGCCTAAACAAATGGATGATATTTTAGTGGTAGCATAAATTGATTTCTAAACATATTATTTTTATATAATTTAACGATTCAAAATATAGTTATATAAAAAAATTCGAAAAGAATGTTGCTCATAAACAATAATCAATAAAGAATCGTGAAATATCTCACAAAATTAATTCAAGATGTAAAACAAATCATTGTATATTTCACATAAAAATCTAAAAATATAAGCTAATTATCTAATTTTTAATAAGTTGAGAAAGAACCAACTATTTTTTTTAAAGAATTAAATATACAATTGCGCAACATATTTAATACATTTATTTAGGGGTAAGATATGGACTTATATTTAGCAGCTATTTTAGGTTTGCTGTTTCTAGCTGGTTTGTTACTGAAATCTATAATCGATGAAGTAAGAAATGACCCTTTTAGAGGATCTTGAGCATCAACAAAATAAAAAATTAATTTTATAGAAAAATTGCACTCTATTTAAAATTATGTAATTCTTTGCACAGATTTAGGCCATGGCCTAATCCCAAATTGTTTGAACAAGGGGAGTAGCCTCCTCCAAACGTTAAAATCAATTTTAACGTGTCAGCATTTCGTCATTACACTTTGCAAAAAGTCGGAAGCTGAGCATCGTGCTTGAATACATAAAAATTTCAGCACGATGTAGGCAAGACCTTGATCATGTTGTTACAGATGTTTTATATCATCTGACAACGGGTCAAGGTTTTTTTGTGGCCAATTGTCGGATGCGGAGATTGTATGGAATCTATCGGCAATTTATGGCTTTACACCGCTTTTTTTGCAATTGTGGCCGTTATGCTCGCTATTGACTTCTTAGGCTTTCGGCAAAAAGCAGGCGAGTCAGTCAAAGTAAAAACAGCAGCCTATTGGAGTATAGCCTGGGTCAGTGTGGCGGCTTTATTTGGTGGCGGCTTATGGCTATACCTCAAACAGCATTTTGGTGTTGAAATCGCCAATACCAAAGTCATGGAATACTTTGCGGGTTATTTACTGGAAAAATCCCTAGCAATTGACAATGTCTTTGTTTGGTTAATGATTTTTGCCGCGTTTGCAATTCCTGCAGGTTTACAACGCAAAATTTTACTCTACGGCGTATTAGGTGCAATTGTACTCAGAACCATTTTTATTTTTATTGGAGCTTGGTTCGTACAAGAATTTTCATGGATTCTATATCTGTTTGGCGCATTCTTGGTATACACGGGCTTTAAATTCTTAAAAGGCCCAGAACAAGAAGCTAGCAACATCGAAGATATGGCGCTGTTAAAATGGTTACGCAAACACATGCGTATCACGCCAACACTACAACAAGACAAATTCTTTGTTCGCCAAAACGGCGTACTTTGGGCCACACCACTCTTTTTGGTTTTAATTTTGGTCGAAGCATCTGACGTGATTTTCGCCGTCGATTCCATTCCTGCAATTTTTGCAGTCACCACTGACCCGTTTATTGTCCTAACTGCAAACTTAATGGCCATTTTAGGCCTGCGTGCCATGTTTTTCTTACTCTCTGGTGCAGCCAGTAAAATGCATTACTTGCCTTATGGCTTAGGTCTGATTTTGCTGTTTATTGGTTTTAAAATGTTGATGCTGGATGTCTTCCACATGCCAATTTGGATCTCACTGGGCTTTATTGTGATTGTTCTGAGCGTTACTGCTTGGTTGTCTATTCGCCACAGCCGTAAACATCATCAAACCACGCTATAAGCTATTGATCTCATATTCATTGCTCCAATCAGCCTTCTTTCAGGAAGGCTGTTTATTCTTTTCATTTACCATCTGGTCAAACTTTAAGAGAAAATTGAGCTAAATCTTTGTATATTTCAGGTACAATCCAGCGAAAAAATAAAATACAGGTTGTTTCCATGTCATCTGCCATAGCTCGCACCGCCATTCGTGGTCGCTTTCTGGATTTTCAAAATAGCGTCACTCAAGCACAAGAGCTGCCTGAACAAATACGCTATATCGAAGATGCCTTGCTGATTTGTGAAAATGGCAAGATACTGTGGTTTGGTACTTGGCAAGCAGGGCGGTCACAACTCACAGCAGATACGCCCGTACAGCATTATCCTGACCATCTCATTGTGCCTGGCTTCATCGACACCCATATTCATTTTCCACAGACTGAAATGATTGGCGCGTATGGTGAACAATTACTGGAATGGCTGAATACTTATACTTTTCCGACTGAACTGCAATTTGCAGATAAAGCCTATGCTGATCAGATTGCACAATTTTTTGTGCAGGAATTACTGAAAAATGGCACCACCACAGCTTTGGTGTTTTGTACGGTACATCCTGAATCGGTAGATGCGTTGTTTGAAGCGGCAGCACAACATCAAATGCGTTTAATTGCAGGTAAAGTGCTGATGGATCGGCATGCACCTGAAGCATTGTGTGACAGTGCAGACTCAGGCTATACAGACTCTAAAGCGTTGATTGAAAAATGGCATGGAAAAGGACGTAATCTCTACGCGATTACGCCACGTTTTGCACCGACTTCTAGCCCTGAGCAACTGGCGCGGGCAGGGCAACTCAAAGCCGAATATCCCGATGTTTATGTACATACCCATTTAAATGAAAATCACAATGAAATTGCGTGGGTGAAACAATTATTTCCAGAGCAAAATGGATATTTAGATGTTTATCATCACTATGGTTTAACAGGTTCACGTTCGGTTTTTGCGCATTGTGTGCATTTAGAAGAACATGAATGGCAATGTCTGCATCATACCGATTCTGCAATTGCCTTTTGTCCAAGCTCCAATTTATTTTTGGGCAGCGGTTTATTTCCGCTGCATAAAACTTGGGAGCGACAGGTGAAGGTCGGTTTAGGTACAGATATTGGCGCAGGCACCACGTTTAATGTACTGCATATCCTCAATGAAGCCTATAAAGTACAACAACTGCAAGGGGCAAAACTCTCTGCTTTTGAAGCGTTGTATCACGCCACATTAGGTGCTGCCAAAGCTTTGGACTTAGACGATAAGCTGGGGAATTTTAAGGTAGGCAAAGAAGCCGATTTTGTGGTGCTGGATTTAAATGCCACCGCTTTACAACGCTTACGACAACAACGTTCCAAACATCTTGAAGATGCATTATTTGCCCTCATTACTTTAGCAGATGACCGTAATATTCATGCGACCTATATTTATGGACAACGTGCCTACTACCAACCCAATCAAAACTCAGCAGCAGGTGGCTAAACCTGCGCAATCCTCGTATATAAAACCCATCGGATGGGCAATGCTGATACTCGGTTGTGCTTTGTTGTTACGCTCAGATTCTCACTCAGCACAAAAATGATGCTATTTTAACCATGCAAGCACGTGCAACATCGCGCAAGATATATTAAAATTAGGGCATATTTTGGGGTGTTGCAGGTCAACACCTTTTTTATTTTTGCTTTTTAGGTATCTACCCATGACAGTTGAAATGCAGGTTTTGATTTCTGCAGAAGAAATCCAAACAAAAGTTCAGGAACTTGGTCAAAAAATTAATGCTCACTATGCCAATAGCGACAAAGAGTTGGTTTTAATTGGCTTATTACGTGGTTCTGTATTGTTCATGGCAGATTTATGCCGCACCATTCAAAAGCCGCATGAACTGGATTTTATGACTGTATCCAGCTACGGCGGAGGTACTGTGTCATCGCGTGATGTGAAAATTTTAAAAGATTTGGATGGTGAAATTCGCGGTAAAGATGTCTTGGTGGTTGAAGATATTATCGACTCGGGCAACACCCTAAATAAAGTGATGGAAATTTTGCAAACCCGTGAGCCAAATTCAATTGAGCTGTGTACCTTAATTAGCAAGCCATCACGCCGTGAAATTGAGCTTGAAGTTAAATTTATGGGCTTTGAAATTGAAGATAAGTTTATTGTCGGTTATGGCTTGGATTATGACCAAAAATATCGTCATATTCCGTTTATTGGCGAAATTGGCTTATAAAACAAATACGCCTCGCTTTAAAAAAGTGATCGTTTCAGATCACTTTTTTTTATGGCTGAAATTTGCATTTCATCTATCTAACAGGACAAAAACACTACATGCTGTAGCATTATTCGACTATTTTCCTTGGGATTTTTCGGCAAAGATAAGTCTGAAACATGATGTAAAACATAAACAAAGATAACAAGGAGCTGCTCATGTGGTCATTAATTGTCGCAATTGTGGTGGGTTTTATTGCAGGTCTAATCGCCCGCGCGATTCATCCTGGAGATGATAAAGCAGGGTTTATTGTCACCACCTTACTTGGGATTGCAGGGTCTTTATTGGCAACCTATGCAGGGCGTATGATGGGATTGTACGGTGATGGTTCTGCCGCAGGCTTTATTGCCTCCATCATTGGTGCGCTGATTATTCTATTTATTTATAATACGTTCATGAAAAAATCGCGTGCTTAAATCCTGTATTAACGACTGTAATTTTTCAGTCAAACATCTTCTCTCTCAATAAAAAAACCGCCTAAAAATTGAGGCGGTTTTTTTATATCTACTTCGCAATCACAAATTTCAGGTTTGCTCCGATACACACTACACAATTTTAGTTGCCAATATCAGATAAAAAATTAGCCGTTCTTAAAGACCAAGTTCTTTAAAAATCTGTTCAATTTGTGCCGCAGGATATGCTCCCATAACTTTAAAGCCATTCGAGAAAATAATCGCAGGCGTACCGTTTACACCTAAACGATGCGCTAAAACAATGTTGCGCTCCACAGGGTTGGCACAACTGCTTTGACTTGTAGGCAATTGTGCTTTTGTGATCAGGTTTTCCCAAGCAAGAGCAGGGTTTTTCTCACAATACACCTGTTTAGATGGCGCAACAGATTGCGCTTTTAACGGCAAAATAAAGGTATAAATCGTAATGTTATTCAGCTTTTTCAGTTCAGCCTCAAGCTGTTTACAATATGGGCAATTTGGGTCAGAAAAGATCGCAATCTGACGTTTCCCCGTACCTCGCACACTTTTGATTGCATCTTGTAACGGTAACTTTTTCCAATCGACACTATTTTGTTGGATCAATAAATCTTTGGTCAAGTTATGCTGATCCTTTAAACGAATCATTGAACCCGCCAAAATATGTTGAGCATCTTCATTCAAATACACCACTTGACCATCCATAGAGGCACTGTAAATACCTTTCATTTCTGTGGCTTGAATATTGTCTAATTTCAGTTGCGGATGCTGTTGTTTGACATTTTTGCTAACCGTTGCAACATCGGCCATGCTCACGGCGCTGCATAATCCCATTAAGGCAGCTAAACTCAATTGTTTAATCATGTGTTTCATCTAAATAAATTAAATTTAGCCTGATTCTAAGCTGAAAGCTGCACAGAATTCAGTATTTTTAAGCCAGAATTACGCAATTGCTACAACTCGTTTTTGCTATGCAACGCTTTAGGTTTCACGTGGAACGTTCAAACCCGATGGCGGATTGATTTCTACAGAAATATGCACAATTTCTTCATGAATGGCGAGGGCAGTGCGGACTTGATCTGCGTCTAAATCGTGTGCGGTTTCCAATGCTAAAATACAGGAAAATTTACCCTGTCCGACTTTCCAAACGTGTAAATCAGTGATCACCACACTGACTGGTAACTCTGCGATCACTTCACGAATTTCTTCCACCACAGGATGATCCATTTCTGCATCCAACAATGTTTTCCCTGTTTCCTGCATCAAAGCTATTGCCCAACGGGCCACTAAAATTGAACCAACAATACCTAACAGTGCATCTAGAAAATCCCAGCCCCAATATTTACCCGCAATTAAAGCAATAATCGCAAAAATTGAAGTCACCGCATCTGCCACCACATGCATAAAGGCGGCTTTCTGATTCAGGTCATGGCTATCATGCGTATGCTCATGATGGTGATGGTGATGGTGATGGTGATGGTGATGGTGATGGTGATGGTGATCATCTTCATGTAATAACCATGCACAAATCAAATTGATCAATAACCCTAAAATCGCAATTGGAATGGCTTGGTTATACTGAATATCGACAGGAAAAAATAAACGCTCGATAGAGTGAATTGCCATAAATGCAGCCACCACCAACAATAAAATGGCACTGCTATAGCCAGCTAAAATTTCAATTTTCCATGTACCAAAACTAAACCGCGTATCGGCTGCATAATGACGTGCTGCCCGATAGGCAAAATAAGCCAAGCCTAACGCTAGCATGTGTGAACTCATGTGCCAGCCATCCGCCAGCAAAGCCATGGAGTGAAAAATCCAACCACCCAAGATTTCCAAGAACATCATGACAGCCGTCAGCAAAGCCGCATATAATATTTTTTTCTGCGCCAGCGGATTGCCTTGATCGAATTGATGTGGATGGATACGATGAGAGTGTTGCTGACGCATAATGGGAAATCATTGTTAAATATACTCCCATAGAGTATATAAAATTGAGGTGATATGTTGGGTCATTTACATACAGATAAGAAAATTTTAAATCGCGTCAAACGCCTACAAGGACAAATTGGGGCAGTAGAACAAGCACTTCACAATCCTGATCATGGCTGTATTGAAGTTTTACAACAAGTCGCAGCCATTAAAGGTGCGGTCAATGGTTTGATGAATGAGTTAATCGAATCGCATTTACGCCATCATGTGATTGGTGATCAATGCGCGATTGATGAACATGAACTGGAAGAGTTTATGAAATTGCTGAAACGCTATGCTTAAACACAAATAGGCTTGACCAGATTCAAGGCTTGTCTTTACACTGAGTGATATTTCTCACTATATGAGACTAAACTCAAGAGTTTAGCCATCAATCGAGTTTTTTATGACTCAATCTCAATCTTGGCATCCTTTCGTGATGATCAGCCTCGCCCTGATTATTGGCACCATGGGCACGGCACTTGCAAGCCCGCTGTATCCAATTTATCAGGAATTGTGGCAGCTTTTACCCAGCCATATCACCTTTATTTTTGTGGCGTATATGCTCGGTTGTTTGGCTACCTTGCTCTTTTTAGGGCGTACCAGCAACAGTATCGGCTTCTTAAAAACCTTAGAATTGGGTTTAGTGATCATCACCCTCGGACTGATTCTGTCGATGTTTGCCACCAATGCACTTTGGCTTGCTTTGGGGCGTTTTGTGATTGGGATTGCTTCAGGTCTTATGACTACATCGGCGTTAATTGGCTTAATGTGGAGTATCCCCGAATCACATAAAGCACATGCGCCACAGCTCAGTTCAGTCATTACCGCAGTCGGGTTTGGCTTAGGTCCTTTGCTCGGTGGTGGTGTGGCACAATTTTCAGCAGCGCCTTTGTTTAGTCCATATATTCCTGTCATTTTGGGTGCAGTACTGTGTTTTATTGGATTGTTACGTTTAGCACCGCCTGAATTTACGCCACAAGCCTTCTCGATTGCCCCAAAATTAGAACGCCCAGAACCACGCTTTCATGCAGAATTTTATATTACAGGTTTAACCGCATTCTGTGCCTTTGCTGCCTTTAGTTTATTTGCTTCGCTCTCTCCCTCTTTTGTGCAAGTGATTATTCCGTGGCACGGGCCTTTGGTCAGTGGTTTGGCCATCACCTGTATTTTGCTGATTTCAGCGCTGGTGCAGTATTTTTCTAAAGCCATTCCTGCACAAAAATGCCTAAATTATGGGCTGTATTTGCTGTTATTGAGTTTATTGGTACTCGGTTTATGCATGTATTTACATTGGAGTTTTCTATTTTTTGTGAGTGATGTGCTGCTAGGCATAGGACACGGGTTGGCATTGATTGGTGCTTTTGGCTTAATTCATGCCATGACCAATCTACAGAATCGCGCTGCAGTGATGTCGACCTATTTATTTGTGGGCTATTTAGGCACAATTCTGCCAATTATTGCAGTCGGTTATCTGGCCGATCATTTTGGTTTAACCACCGCCGTACTTAGCTTTTGTGCAGCCATCTGCTTACTGTGTGGCTACATCATTATTTGGTATCGCCAATTGCAGAACAAACCTGTTTTAGGATGAAGTTTCATCTAAACGACAAACTAAAATCAGGACAAGGTTTGGATCAGCTGAGTTTATTCAAATATTCAAACTTTGTAGATGACTAGGACTATGTCTTCTGTTTGATCTCAAACTCAGCAGCCATTATTTTTCATTGATGGTTTGATGCTCTAATTCTTTAGTTAGGAAGTAATTTAAAAAGGTTCGAATCACTGCAATGATCGCCAGTTTAATTAGGCTATCTAAATCTGGATCTACTGTGGTGGCTAAAATATCTGCAGCCAACTGAAATTCAAGTGCCGTCGCGAGCCAATCCCCAAAACAATAACGTGCAGTACGCCCCGATTTTAACTGAACCAGCACCAATAAAGTTTTAACCAGACCAATCACCACGCAAATCACAGAAATGGCTTCGAGTGACAATTGCAAAAAATGAACCGAAGAAATGAGTATTTCACGTAAAAAAGCCAGTTCAAACATCCAAATACCTCCATCAGAGATTTCATCTCGTGCATTTAGGATTGAATTGAGCGCCAATTTTTGATTATTTTCTCATCATAGCTTTAAATGCTGCGGTTTAAAAAGACTTACGTGATTATTGATGGGTTTTCATAAAGATAAATTGAAACGTTTAAATATGACATAAGTTAGATCGGGCTTGTGCCGAATGAGAAACTAAACATTAACGAATAGGCTGATTTTTAGTAGCAGATCACCCCAAATAGGATAATAAAAAAGCACTAAGCCACTCAAACTTAATGCTATTTTTGTATCAAATCAGAAAGTAATCGCTAAAAATCATTTCCCAATACAAAACGATCCAAAAATCTTACCCAACAAATCATCTGCAGAAAAATCACCTGTAATCTCACCCAAAGCATTCTGCGCAAGACGTAACGACTCAGCCACTAATTCCCCCGCATGATAGACCACCAACTGCTCACGTGCTTCAGCCAAATATTGCTGCGTGCGCTTCATTGCGTCTAAATGACGGGTACGTGCAATAAAGGTATCTTCTTCAGGCTGAAAGCCTGCATGCGCTGTAATCGCCTCTATGAGCGATTGAACACCTGTTTCTTGTTTGGCCGACACAGTAATATGTCTAAACCCTTTAAAATCTGAAATTGCAGCTTGTACACCAGTTAAATCACATTTATTGCCAATCAACATCAAACGCTTCGGTTCAATATGTTCCGCAAAATAATGCTGTGCCAATTGCAACGGATCTTCGTTTTGGCTCAAGTCATAGACCAATAACAATAAATCTGCCTGTTCAATTTCTTTAATCGCACGGCGAATCCCTTCCTGTTCCACAATATCCCCTGTTTCACGCAAGCCTGCAGTATCAGTCAGGGTAATTGGTAAGCCATTCAGGGTAATTTTTTCATGCAATACGTCACGAGTAGTCCCTGCAATATCGGTCACAATCGCACGTTCAATACCCGCCAAGGCATTGAGTAAGGAAGATTTACCTGCATTCGGTTTGCCCGCAATCACCACCTGCAGACCTTCACGCAACAATTGTCCCTGACGCGCAGATTGTTGCACGGCAGTCACCGAAGCAGCCACTTCATCCAGCAAATTAAGGATTTTCCCATCGGCCAAAAAGTCAATTTCTTCTTCAGGAAAATCAATAGCAGCTTCAACATGCAGACGTAAGTGAATTAACTGTTCCAGCACGGTATTCACTTTGGTGGAAAAAGCCCCTTGCAGGGAACGTAGAGCAGAACGCGCAGCGGCTTGTGAAGTGGCATCAATTAAATCAGCAATGGCTTCGGCCTGTACCAAATCTAGCTTGCCATTTTCAAAGGCGCGCATCGAAAATTCACCCGCTTTGGCAGCCGTTGCACCGAGTTCCAGTAAACGTGCCAACAGCGCATTTTGAATCACTGGGCCACCATGCCCTTGTAGTTCCACCACATCTTCGCCAGTAAATGAATGAGGATTGGGGAAACAAATCACCAAACCTTCATCCATGACTTCATTGGCTGCATCGTAAAACTGGCGAAAACCTGCATAACGCGCTTTGGGTAAGTCTTTTTGGGTCAATGCTGCGGCAATCGCATAGGCTTTTGGTCCCGACAGGCGAATCACCCCCACACCACCACGGCCAGGTGGAGTCGCGATTGCGGCAATGGTGCTGCGGTTATACATAAAATTCACCTAAAACTTTCAAAATATATGCAAAGAAAAATCCGCCTAAGATTACCATCTTAAGCGGATTTATTCAGCAGCTCAGCCATACTTAATTGACTGGAGTTGCCTCTTCTCGTTTAGCGCGGTCTTTTTCAACACTTTTGTTGATCAAGCTTTGCTGCAAAATCGTAATCAAGTTGTTGACAATCCAGTACAGAACTAGACCTGCAGGGAAGAACAATAAGAATACGGTAAATACCACAGGCATAATGCGGAAGATTTTTGCCTGCATTGGATCTGTTGGCTGTGGGTTCAACATTTGTTGAACATACATGGTCACACCCATCAACAATGGCAAGATAAACCAAGGGTCCATTGCCGATAAGTCTTGAATCCAACCTAACCACGGTGCATGGCGTAACTCTACCGATTCCATCAATACCCAGTACAAGGCAAGGAAAATTGGCATTTGTAGTAACAATGGCAAACAACCTGACAGTGGATTCACTTGTTCACGTTTATAAAGTGCCATCATTTCTTGCGAGAAACGCATACGGTCTTCGCCAAATTCTTCTTTCATGCGCTGCATTTCTGGTGCAATCACACGCATTTTCGCCATAGAACGATAGCTCTTAGACGATAACGGCCAAAGAATCAGTTTGACAAGAACGGTTAATAAGATGATTGACCAACCCCAGTTGCCCACTAAACCATGGAAGAATTGCAAACCAATAAACAATAATTTTGCAATTGGCCATAACCAGCCATAATCCACAGTTTGGTTCAAACCTGTCGCCAAATCTTTCAATTCAGACTGAATTTTTGGACCAGAGTAGAAGGTCGCATCAACTTCTGCCACCGTACCTGCAGGGACATTAATGGTTGGCGAGGTAAAACCAATGATGTTCATTTCATCGCTAGATTTACGTGATTCCAACTTCGCTGCATACGGTTGACCATCGGCCTGCGTCAATTTTAACTGCCCTGGAACCCATGCACTCACGAAATAGTGCTGAACCACGGCCACCCAACCACCTGTTGCATCGACATTCAATTTTTCGTCATTAAAATTGTCAAATTTCAACTTGTTGTAGTGTTCTTCAGGTGTTCCCCATGCGCCGCCAAGGAAAGTACCCAAGGTAAAAATACCTTGATCTGACTTGCCTGGATCATCTGAATTATCACGTTTCAACTGACCAAACATCTGACCTTGCCAGTTTTGGCTGCTGCGGTTAATCACTTTGTGATTCACCAGCACAGGATATTCACCTTCAGTAAAACTAAAGGTTTTAATGATTTCTACACCATCGGCAGTTTTATATACCATTGGGACAGTTAAAGTTTTAACTGTTTCACCCGCTTTATTTTTGCTTTCTTTGGCATCGGCTAAGCTATAAGTCGATTTTTCAATTTCATAGCTTGGGCGGCCATTACGGCTACTGTCTGGACCATTCAGCCCGATTAACCCAGATTGCGCGACATAGGTGCGCTTAGCATCGCTTTCCAGCATGACGAAAGGATCGTCACTGTCTTTATTTTTGTCATGATTGAGTAATTCAACACGAACAATATCACCACCTTTCGGATTGATCCAAAGATGATAAAGGTCAGTTTGTACTGAAATAAGCTGCTGACTTACAGGTGCTGTGGCATCGGTTGTTTGCTGTGCAGGAATATTTGCTTGCGGTACATCAGAAGCTGCTGTAGCCGTTTGGGCATTCGGCAAATCTGCAGACACTTCATGTGAAACAACGGCAGTTTTTTGCTGCGGTGCTGTTTCAGCATTTCCATAATCTTTTTGCCACGCCAAAATGAGCAAATATGCGACGACAAACATGGCCCCGAGAGTTGCAAACCTGGCCCATTGTTGCATATCTATTACCCCAAGTGGTTAGAGTGATTTTGGTTCAATAAACGATCACGAAAGGGTACAGTAATGTGATGCGTTTGAGAATCTATTTGCTGAAATGAAATAAAACGAATGACTTTTGGCGGCACCGGATCATAGCCCGAACCACCCCACGGATGACAACGACAAATACGTTTTGTAGCCAGCCACACACCACGTACAGCACCATGCGTATGGACTGCTTCCAAAGAATATTGAGAACATGTTGGAATATAGCGACAGCGTGGTCCCAATAAAGGACTAATCGCGATCTGATAGAAACGTATCAACCAATGCAGTAAACGTACCATTGGCCATCTCTACTTTTGTGGGGAGGGAGCTATTTTTGAATGCTTTTTGGCGAGACGTTGTAACTTCTGCCAAGCAAATTGTAATTGCTGATGCAATTCCGCATTAGATACCGTATCTACCCCAACTTTGGGCATTACCACAATATCTAAGTCATTTAATTGCTGTTGGTGTAAGCGAAAACTTTCGCGAGCAAGTCGTTTTACTCGATTTCGTTCGTGTGCACGACGCACTTTCTTTTTTGCAACGACAAGACCCAAACGGCTATTCGGCAGTTCGGAATGTTTTGCAAGAAATAAGAAATGGGGTTGATGCACTTTAAAAAGCGCACCATCAAACACACCTTTATAATCGGCAGCACAGCGTAATCTCAACTCTGTGCTGAAGCCATAAAGTGTTGTCATAACACCCAAGAGTCGGTTCAGCGTGACTGTATTAAACAGTTAAGCTGTGACGACCTTTTGCACGACGGCGAGCCAATACTTGACGACCAGCTTTAGTAGCCATACGAGCACGGAAACCATGAACGCGCTTACGCTTTAATTCAGATGGTTGAAATGTACGTTTCATATCGAAACTCCAAAAATGATCTTTCTATAAAGGTCCGCGATTTTAGTGCTCATTGCTTGAGCTGTCAATGAAAAACACGGTTTCTTGCAAAATAAGCCTAAATTTTTCTTTTTAACAAGTTTTCGCTCAATTGACTGGTTGATCATACAAATTAAAGTATACACAAGATAAGCAATTGTTTATGCTTGACTAATAAGTTATTAACAGTATTATTCACATAATTATCCACAAGCTTATTCTGTTTAATTTTAAAATTTTCGGTTTTGAATTTAAATTTAAACTCAGATTGAATTATCCACAGTTGCAACGTTTCTTATAAATAAATTCAAATTTATAAATTTAAATTTATTACTATTAGGGACGCATTTTTCTGTTGAAAACCCACTTTTTCTTTTATAAAACAAAATTTTGAATTGTGGATATCTGTGTTTCTATAATTTTAATACTATGTGGATAACTTTGTGCTATATTTTATCCACACCTTGCGGATAAACTTATCCACACCACGTTTCAAATTTAAATTCAGGTTTAGTGATTCCTTTTTTGAGCAATTTTGCTGATTTTGTCATGACAGATGTGGATAACTTGGTTAGAATGGCGACCCGCTCAGGCGGTCGAGAGAAGTTTTAAATTTAAAAATGGATTAGATAGGGGTTTCACATGCTTTGGACGGACTGCTTAAATCGCTTGCGACAAGAGCTCTCTGGAAATGTCTTTACAATGTGGATTCGCCCATTGGTGGCAGAAGAAGTTGAAGATACATTAAAACTTTATGCGCCTAATCCTTATTGGACGCGTTACATTCAAGAACATCATCTGGAATTGATTACTATTTTGGCAGAGCAGTTGTCTGAGGGACGCGTGCGTAAGGTCGAAATTTTAGTCGATTCGCGTCCAGGTGCAATTTTATCGGCCAGTGAACAACCTGCTACCACTACTGCTGCGCTGGAATCTAGCCCTGCGCCTGTGGCCAAGCCTAAACGTGAAAAAGAAGAAAGTTCTGCAAAAAGCCGTAAACGCCAACTCAATCCGTTATTTACCTTTTCCTTATTTGTGGAAGGTCGTTCTAACCAAATGGCTGCGGAAACCTGTCGCAAGGTATTGACCCAATTGGGGGCTTCACAGCACAACCCATTATTTTTGTATGGCCCAACAGGTTTGGGTAAAACTCACTTGATGCAAGCGGTGGGCAATGCTTTGTTGCAAGCCAAACCGAATGCACGGGTGATGTACATGACTGCAGAAAGTTTTGTGCAGGATTTTGTCAGCTCTTTGCAGCAGGGCAAGGTTGAAGAATTTAAGAAAAACTGCCGCTCTTTAGATTTGTTATTGGTGGATGACATTCACTTATTGGCAGGTAAAGAAGCCAGTTTGGTCGAGTTTTTCTATACCTTTAACGCTTTATTGGATGAATCTAAACAGATTATTTTGACTTCAGACCGTTATCCAAAAGAATTAACCGAATTGGATGCACGTTTGGTGTCACGTTTTTCTTGGGGCTTATCAGTCGGGGTAGAACCGCCAGATATTGAAACCCGAATTGAAATTTTATTAAAGAAAGCTGAAAGCAGCGCCGTAGATTTACCACGTAACTGTGCTTTATTTATTGCCCAGCAAGTGGTGGCTAATGTGCGTGAACTTGAAGGTGCACTCAATAAAGTGGTGGCAATTTCCCGTTTTAAAGGCACCCCAATCGATCTAGATGTGGTACGTGAATCTTTAAAAGATGTCTTGGCAATTCGCGCACGTACCATCAGTACCGAAAATATTCAGCGAGTCGTGAGTGAATATTTCCGTATTCCGCTCAAAGAATTGGTGGGGCCAAAACGTACCCGTATTTATGCGCGTCCACGTCAGTTGGCAATGGGCTTGGCACGTGAGCTGACAGGCGACAGTTTCCCTGAAATTGGTATGGCATTTGGTGGCCGTGATCACAGTACCGTGATGCATGCCTGCGAAAAAGTACAAAGCCTGCGCGAAGAAGATCCGATCTTTAACGAAGACTATAAAAACCTGCAACGATTGTTGCAAAGTTGACCGAATTTGCTCAAATTCTGTTCTTGCCATGCGGCAGCTTTTGCCGCATAGTACACTGCTAAAAAACCTATTTTATACTCCAATCTTCAGTTGTTAGAGGAATGTACCGTGCGTTTAAAAATCGCGAAAGAAAGCTTACTGAATGTTCTGTCACATGTCGTAGGAGCGGTTGAACGTCGCCATACCTTAAATATTTTATCCAATGTCAAAGTTCAGGTGACTGAGCAAGCCTTAACCATTACTGGTTCGGACTTGGAAGTGGAATTGGTTGCCAGTACGAATCTGACTGAAGGGGCATGTTTACAGGCAGGGGAAACTACAGTGCCTGCACGTAAACTGATGGATATTTGTAAATCTTTACCAAGCGCAGCTTTGATTGATTTGCAAATCACTGAAGATCAGCGCTGTATTTTAAAATCGGGCAATAGCCGCTTTGTATTAGGTACTTTGCCTGCGGAAGATTATCCATTATTGGCTACAGAAAATGCTCAAGGTACGCAAGTGACGGTTACTGAGCGTGAGCTGAAGCGTTTGTTTGAAAAAACTGCGTTTGCGATGGCAGTGCAGGATGTACGCTTTTATTTAACGGGTACTTTGTTAGAAATTGATGAAAACCAATTACGTGCTGTGACCACAGATGGTCACCGTTTGGCCTTGTGTGAAACAGCGGCATCTTCGACAGCTACTCAATTAATTCAAGCCATTGTGCCGCGTAAAGCTGTGGCTGAATTGCAGCGTTTGCTGAGCATTGAAGATGAACAACTGGCACTTTTAATTGGGCGTGAATTGCTGAATGTGACCATTCGCACCCCAAGCCGTGACAAAGAACAAGCAGAAATTACCGTGCGTTTTACCACTAAATTAATTGATGGTAAGTTCCCAGATTATCGCCGTGTGATTCCACGTGGTGGTGATAAAAACGTGCTGATCGCGCATGATGTATTTAAACAATCTTTACAGCGTGTGGCGATTTTAAGTAATGAAAAATTGCGTGGCGTATTCCTGAATTTTAGTGCGGACACCTTGCAATTACGTGCCAATAACCCAGAACAAGATGAAGCAATTGAAGATTTAGCGATTCAATATGCCGATTCGCCGTTAGAAATGTCATTTAACGCACAGTATTTATTGGACGTATTAGGGGCATTGGATGGCGATGATGTATCGATGACCATGACCGAAGCCAATCAATCGGTATTGGTACAAGATCCAGCACATCAAGATCAAACCTATGTTGTGATGCCAATGCGTGTTTAAGTGAGCGGTTTATTTCAAGATTAAATCTAGCTGAATCATGCATATTACGCGTTTACATATCGAGCGTGTTCGGAACTTAAAAGCGGTTGCACTTCATGAGTTGCAGCCGTTTAACGTCTTTTATGGGCAAAATGGTTCGGGTAAAACCTCGATTTTAGAAGCGATTCATTTATTGGCGACAGGGCGTTCTTTTCGCACCCATATTCCTAAAAATTACATTCAGAACAGTAGCCAAGATGCGATTGTATTTGCTCAGTCATTGACTGAAAAAATTGGCATGCAAAAAATGGCATCGGGTGAGCAGTTGATTAAGGTCAATGGCGACCCTGTTGCGACCCAAGGGCAATTGGCTAAAATTCTGCCTTTACAACATATTGATCCACTCAGTACCGATATTATTGACCATGGTGCAAAACCACGACGGCAACTGTTGGACTGGTTGATGTTCCACGTGGAACCAGAGTTTTATCACGCTTGGCAATATTATTCACGTGCCTTAAAACAACGTAATAGTTTGCTTAAATCACAGCGACATTTAAGTCTGTCGGACTTGGAACCGTGGAACAAAATGCTCAGTGATTATGGTGAGATTTTGCATCAGCAGCGTTTGGGAACGGTGGAACAATGGCAGCAATTTTTTGCACAAGATTTACAGTATTTATTGCCTGATTTACACATTAGTCTGGAATACAGCGCAGGCTTTCATACCGAAACAGGCTTGTTGAATGATCTGTGCAATTATCATCAAAAAGATGTGGAACGTCGCTATACCGAATATGGGCCACACCGCGCCGATTTACGCTTAAAAACCCCAATGGGTGATGCCGATGTGGTGCTGTCACGTGGGCAGAAAAAGCTATTGATTATGGCATTAAAACTGTCACAGATTGCAATGCTGCATGCGTCTAATAAGGAAACTGTGGTATTATTAGATGATCTGACAGCAGAATTAGATTTAAGCGCACAACAACGTTTAATTGAACGATTAAGCCAATTGGGTAGTCAAGTTTTTATTACCACTTTAGATCATCAATCCGTGCAACAACACTTACAAGCGTTGTCGATTCCTTATCGCTTATTTCAGGTCGATCACGGAACGGTGCAGGCTGTTGAGCAATAATTTTTTTATCTTTGGATAGACCTATTTTTCACTAGGGAGAAACCATGAGTTCAGAAGATCAATCTGTCTCTACTACAGAACAAACCAATGAAAAGGCTTATGATTCCTCTAGTATCAAAGTATTGCGTGGCCTAGATGCTGTTCGTAAACGCCCAGGCATGTATATCGGTGATACAGATGATGGTACAGGTTTGCATCACATGGTGTTCGAGGTAGTCGATAACGCTATTGATGAAGCTTTGGCGGGTCATTGTGATGAAATTTTGGTGACTATCCATGAAGATGAATCTGTCAGCGTATCTGACAATGGTCGTGGTATCCCAACCGATATTCACCCTGAAGAAGGTGTCTCTGCAGCAGAGGTCATTCTGACCATTCTGCACGCAGGTGGTAAGTTTGATGACAACAGTTATAAAGTGTCGGGCGGTTTGCACGGCGTTGGTGTGTCGGTGGTCAATGCTTTATCGAGTAAACTTGAATTAACGATTAAACGCGCGGGTCAAATTCACCAACAGGAATACCGCCATGGTGATCCACAATATCCTTTAAAAGTAGTGGGCGACACTGAGCAATCAGGTACGACTGTGCGTTTTTGGCCAAGTGCTGAAACCTTTAGCCAAACCATTTTTAATGTGGATATTTTGGCACGCCGATTGCGTGAATTGTCTTTCTTAAACGCGGGCGTGCGTATTGTATTGCGTGATGAACGTGTCAATTTAGAACATATTTTTGACTATGAAGGTGGTTTGTCTGAATTTGTGAAATATATTAATGCAGGCAAAACCCATCTGAATGAAATTTTCCATTTCACGACACAGGCTGAAAACGGAATTACCGTAGAAGTTGCTTTGCAGTGGAATGATTCCTATCAGGAAAACGTACGTTGCTTTACCAATAACATTCCACAAAAAGACGGTGGAACGCACTTGGCAGGCTTCCGTGCTGCGCTAACCCGTGGGTTAAACAACTACATGGAAAGCGAAAATATCCTGAAAAAAGAAAAAGTCGTGGTGTCGGGTGATGATGCACGTGAAGGTTTAACCGCGATTGTGTCGGTCAAAGTGCCAGATCCAAAATTCTCATCACAGACCAAAGAAAAATTGGTATCGAGTGAAGTGAAACCTGCTGTTGAGCAGGCCATGAATAAATCTTTCTCTGAATATTTATTGGAAAATCCACAAGCGGCAAAATCCATTGCGGGTAAAATTATTGATGCAGCGCGTGCCCGTGATGCGGCGCGTAAAGCCCGTGAAATGACGCGCCGCAAGAGTGCTTTGGATATTGCAGGTTTGCCTGGTAAATTGGCTGACTGTCAGGAAAAAGACCCTGCATTATCTGAATTATATCTAGTCGAGGGTGACTCTGCAGGTGGTTCGGCTAAACAAGGTCGTAACCGTAAAATGCAGGCAATTTTGCCACTGAAAGGTAAAATCCTGAACGTGGAACGTGCCCGTTTTGACAAGATGATTTCATCGGCAGAAGTAGGTACTTTAATTACCGCTTTGGGCTGTGGTATTGGTCGTGAAGAATATAACCCAGACAAACTGCGTTATCACAAAATCATCATCATGACCGATGCCGACGTAGATGGTTCACACATTCGTACCTTGCTATTGACCTTCTTCTTCCGTCAAATGCCAGAATTGGTTGAGCGTGGTCATATTTATATCGCACAGCCACCATTGTATAAGCTGAAAAAAGGCAAGCAGGAACAATACATCAAAGATAACGATGCTTTAGAAACCTATTTAATTTCGAATGCGATTGATGAATTGGAGCTGCATGTGAGTGCTGATGCACCTGCAATTCGTGGTGAGGCTTTAGCCAAAGTCATTGCGGATTATCAAACTTCACAAAAGAGTTTGAGCCGTTTAACGCTGCGTTATCCTGCAAGTCTGTTGGATGGTTTATTAGAATTAGATGCCTTTAAAATTGATCAAGCAGCAGATCAGGCGTATGTACAACAATGGGGCGAGCAATTACGTCAAAGCATTGAACGATTACAGCCAGGTTTGCGTCCTGAATTAAGCATCGAACAGTTTGAAAAAGAAGATGCGGATGGTCAAAAATCTGCAACGTATTGGCCACGAATCACGGTATATGTGCACAACTTGCCCCATACTTATTTACTAGATACAGGTTTGCTGGGTTCAGCTGAATATGCACGTTTGCTGAAAAATTCAAAAAGCTGGTTTACGCTGCTTGAAGAAGGTGCGTATTTGGAAAAAGGCGAACGTAAAATTACGGTCAACAATTTCCATCAAGTGTGGCAACACATTTTGCAGGACTCGCGTCGCGGCATGATGATTCAGCGCTATAAAGGTTTGGGTGAGATGAATGCGGAACAACTTTGGGAAACCACGATGGACCCAGAAAACCGCAATATGTTGCAAGTCACCATTGATGATGCCATTGAAGCAGACCGCATGTTCTCTTGCTTAATGGGCGATGATGTAGAACCACGTCGTGCCTTTATTGAAGAAAATGCCTTAAATGCAGATATTGACGCTTAATTCGTCCAAATCATCCGCATAACCATAAGCACTCTACGGAGTGCTTTTTTATGTTTGGCTTTTGTTGTTGTCGTGATTCATCCAAATAACTTTTATAAAACTGACTTATTGTTCTGTCATGCTGAGCTACATTAAGCCAAAAATACAGGAGAATCATTAAGATGGATAATCAATTAGAACAAGCACGTGATGCGTGGGTGAATGCCTTTTTTACTGGCAATGTGGAGCTGTTAGCACACTATGAAGATGAAGATTTTAAAGTGGTTTATACAGCAGAATCACGCGTGGAAAATCGTGAAACACGTTATGCCAATATTCAGCATGCAGTAAACAATGGCATCTGGAAACCGATCAAACCGAATGTTGAATCAGAAGAATATGAGTTCGATCGTGAGCAGCTTAACTGTCGGATTCAAATTGGTTTGGCGGATGATCAAGGGTATATTCAAGAAATCTGGCGTTATCTTCAGGGCTGGAAAATACAAGAATTATGTATCAGTAAGGAAAAAGTAGCTGCTGAATAGCAGCGATTTTCTGTGAATCAGTGAGATTCAATGACTCAAAATAACCATGAAAGAATGAGCTGATTTGGCTTTAATTTGGGTTTTGAATTTAAAATAACAGTTAGTTTGAGTTGTGGATAACTAAGTTTTTGCTTTTAAATTTAAATTGTAGATTTTGAATTTAAAAATCACACTGAGTTTTAAATTCAAAACTTCTTGCTTGGTAGCTATCGTTGTCTTACTTTTATTCAGGGTGGGGGGTGTCATACAACTATGCTGTGGTGCAAGATTGATAAGTAAAAATAAACAAACGCAGAGAGTGACTTAAATTTCTTTGCGTGGTTATTGTGAAGATAAACTAAAGATTAAAACTATTACGAATGTGTCTTATAAGTATGGAACATACACAATGCATATTCTACGAAATATGATGAGATTTAACCCTATTTAGCATAGCGTTAAAATCTCATCGGTATGGCTATTCAAAGCTACTTTCGAGTTCTTCCAATTCCATCATCAATTCAAGCATTTGTTCTTCTGCCTGTGCCAATTTTGTTTTCAGATCATTTTGCTCATTCATGAGTTTGAGCAAATCATCTTTACGGTTGGCATCGTAAAGGGCAGGATCTGCCAGTTCGGTTTCAATTTCAGTCAGACGCGGTTGAATTTTTTCAATTTGCGCTTCGTATTTTTCAATATTTTTACGAATAGGGCGAGTTTGTTCACGGCGTTGTGCTGCCAGTTTGCGTTGAGCTTCTTTATCTACTTTGACTAGGTTAGTCTTGTTCTCAACCACTGGACTTGGATTGGATGGAGCTGTGTTGGATGTACCTTGCTTAAGCATGTCTGCACGAGCTTGGCGTAACCATTGGGCATAATCTTGTAAATCGCCTTCAAATTCTGTGCATTGTCCTGCATGAACCAAGAGTAAGTCATCGCAGACACTGGCAATTAATTGACGTTCGTGTGACACCAATACCACTGCACCTTCATAATCCTGTAATGCCATGGTTAAGGCATGTCGCATATCTAAGTCTAAATGGTTGGTCGGTTCGTCCAGAATCAGTACGTTAGGACGTTGCCAGACAATTAAAGCCAAAGCCAAACGTGCACGTTCACCTCCTGAAAAACTTTCACAAGGCGTGTCCATACGTTCGCCACTAAAACCAAAACTGCCTAAAAAGGCGCGTAAAGTGGCTTCGCTGATTTTTTTATCGGCAATGCGTGCCAGTTGTAGCATCGGGCTGGCGCTATCATCCAAAGCATCCATTTGATGCTGTGCAAAATAGCCAATATTGAGTAATTCTGAGGCTTTGCGAGTACCTGCCAATAACGCCAATTCACCCACTAAGGATTTAATTAAGGTCGATTTACCTGCGCCGTTCATCCCCAATAAACCAATACGACTGGTCGGGGTAATTTGTAGGTTAATTTTGCTGGCAATCACTTTGTCTGCATAACCAATGCTGACTTGTTCCAAGGTCAGTAAGGGTGAGCTCATTTTGGTCGGTTCACGGAAACTAAAGGTAAATGGTGTATCTACATGCGCAGGGGCAAGCAATTGCATGCGTTCCAATTGCTTGATACGGCTTTGTGCCTGCCGTGCTTTGGTGGCTTTGGCTTTAAAACGATCAATATATTTTTGTAAATGTGCACGGGTTTCTAATTGTTTTTCATACGCTTGTTGATGTTGTGCCAAGCGTTCACTGCGTGTGGTTTCAAAGGTTGAATAATTGCCTGTATATAAAGTCAGTTCACTATTTTCAATATGTAAAATATGATCGGTAATGGCATCTAAAAAATCACGGTCATGGGAAATCAGCACCAAAGTTCCCGCATAGGCTTTAAGCCAGTCTTCTAACCATAAAATTGCATCTAAGTCTAAGTGGTTGGTTGGTTCGTCCAGTAATAATAATTCGGAGCGACTCATTAAGGTACGCGCCAAATTTAAACGCATGCGCCATCCACCAGAAAAACTACTGACCGCCAAGCTGTTTTGATGTTCCATAAAACCTAAACCTGCCATCAGTTGTGCGGCTTTGGCGGGTGCGGTATAGCCATGAATTTCATCAAAACGACCATGCAAATGTGCAAGTTGGTCATTATTTAATTGTTCAGGATGTTGCAGTTGTTGTTGAATGTTCCAGTATTCTTCATCACCCGACAGCACAAAATCAATCGCAGGCAAATCCAATGCTTTAACTTCCTGTGCCATGTGCGCCACAGTCCAGCCTTGCGGACGGCTCAACGTACCTTCGTCTGGGGTTAAACTACCTAAAAGCGCAGCAAATAAACTGGATTTTCCTGCACCATTGACACCTGTAAGACCGACTTTCCAGCCTGGATGGATTTGCATAGACGCTTTTTGAAATAAAACACGTCCACCGCGGCGTAAAGAAACTTGGTCAAGTTGAATCATGGTGTTTACTGGTCACAACAAAAGTTGGGCATATTCTAATGGAAGCCCACCAGAAAACAAAAATAAGCCCAGTTTTATTTGTGATTTGCGAAAAATCTCTCTTGTGATGTTTAAAAATTATGATCTAACAACAGGCTTTTTTTATGACTTTGTAAACAAGCACAAAATACGTGCATGTTGGAAATGATCTTTATTTTGATCTAAATCTATAAAATATAAGTGAATTATGAAATAAAAATGATCGCTTAAATAAGGCAGTATAAGGTTTTGGCAGAATTGACAGATGAAATTCGAGTAAATGCTCTATTTTTTTAATTTGAACTTGCTTAATATTTGTTTCGTGTACGGACACTCAAAAATAAAAAAATTTGTAGAAGGATCGAAACAATGAAAAAAATATGGGTCAGCGCAACATTGACAGCATTCGCAGCGATCGGTTTCAGTGCTCAGGCGCAAGCAGCAAAAGTAGATGTATGTGTCTTTGACTTACTGGGTAAGTCAGGTGAATCTTTTCAGATGGCACAAGAGTGGGCGCTAGCAGCAAAAGGCTGGGGTGCAGAAGTCAATTTAATTCCACGTCAGGATGAAGCTGTCGCAGACAATGATTTTAAAGCAGGCAAATGTGATGGGGTATTTATGACCGCCATGCGTGCTCGCCAATACAATAAATTTGCAGGCTCGATTGATGCTTTAGGTGGTGCGCCAAGTAATGCGATTGCACAACGTGCCATCAGCTTTGCTTTAGATCAACGTAATGCAGCGAAAATGGTTACCAATTTAGGTGGCAAGAAATATGAAGTTGCGGGTATTTCACCTTTAGGTTCGGCCTTTATTTTTGTGCGCGACAAGAACATCAGCTCGATTGAAAAAGCAGCAGGGAAAAAGTTTGCGGTATTGGGCTATGATGATGCACAAAAAATTATGGTGCAGCGTGTCGGTGCGCAAGCTGTCATTTCTGATGTATCTAACTTTGTGGCGAAATTTAACAATGGTCAGGTCGATATGGTCGGTGCGCCTGCCTATGCGTACAAACCTTTAGAAATCTACAAAGGTTTAGGTAATCACGGGGCGATGTTTAATTTCCCTGTATTACAAGTGACCGCAGACTTTGTGATTCGCCCTGAACAATTCCCTGCGGGCTTTGGGCAAAAATCACGAGATTGGTTTGTAAAAAATCTGCCTAAAGCGATGAGTATGATTAATCGTTTAGAAGGTGAAATTCCAGCCAAATATAAAATGAACTTGAGCGCAGAAGATAAAACTAAATATCAAAAAATGCTACGTGATGGACGTATGGATATGACCAAACGCGGTATTTATGACCCTGCCATGATGAGTGTGTTAAAACGCGCTCGTTGTTCTGTCGAAAAAACCAATTTTGAATGTTCACTTGGTGGTGAATAGATTGATTTTTAATAAAAAGCCGAGGGTCTGTTGATATTTCATAAATGGCTTGCGCTGTAGGCTAAAACTGAGCAGATCAGGCATGAAACGTAGGGAATAGTGGGTCTATTGCCAAGTTTCATAACGCAATCTGAGAAAGTTTTAGCCACAGTCCTTCGGAACGAGCATATTTTTTGCTGCTATTGCGTTATGAGTCAGTCATTTAGAATGACTAAATTTCCTGCCTCATGCCTTATATCAGCTAAAAAACCTTGCGAGATATATCTCTCACGTCGCAAACATAGACG